>NZ_DAHVQP010000057.1:0-88627 GCF_027317685.1 Saccharomonospora sp. | reverse complement strand
ACGAGTCATGACGACTACCACGGTTCGTCCCCCTGTCGGGGCGGCGCCACAGCCGGCGCCGCCCCGTAGGCGGTTGCGCGACGCCGCGAGCAAACACTGGTACGCGTGGGCGATGGTGACCCCGGTGGTGCTCGTCCTGGCTGTACTGGTCCTGTATCCGTTGGTCCAGGGCGTCTACCTGTCCCTGACCAACGCGAACGAGATGAACAGCGCACGCACCATCGGCGCCAACGAGGTCGAGGCCACCTACGAATTCGTCGGCCTCGACAACTACTTCGCCGTCCTGTCGGGCGAAGAGGGAGCGTTCTATCCACGGCTGCTGTGGACTCTGGTGTGGACGGTCACGTGCGTGGTCCTGCACTATTCCCTGGGCCTCGGGCTGGCTTTGCTGCTCAACCGCGCGTTGCGGGGCCGCTCCGTCTATCGGATGCTGTTGATCCTGCCCTGGGCGGTGCCGCCCTTCGTCGCCGCGTTCGCGTGGCGATTGATCCTCAACAACGACGGTGGAGTGTTGAACGCCGTGCTGAACACGCTGGGCTTCGACAGCGTGAACTGGTTGGGCGAACCGCTGGCCGCCAAGATCTCGGTGATCATGGTCAACGTCTGGCTCGGCGTGCCATTCATGATGGTGGCGCTGCTCGGTGGTCTGCAAACCGTGCCGAAGGAGTTGTACGAAGCAGCCGAAGTGGACGGTGCGTCACCGTGGCAGCGGTTCCGTGCCGTGACACTGCCCGGCCTGCGCCCGGTGTCCGGGACCGTGATCCTGCTCGGCACCATCTGGACGTTCAACCAGTTCCCCGTCATCGCGATGCTCACCGGCGGAGGCCCGGGCGGGGCGACGAACATCCTCGTCACCGAAGCGTACGAGCGGGCGTTCCAGGGCATCAGGGACTACGCGGGCGCGGCGACCTACGGCGCCATCATCGCGTCGATGCTCGTCGTGTTCGCCTTCTGCTACCGGCAATGGCTGGACCGACAAGCGAGTGAGGTGCCGTCATGACCCAACAGGTACGGGGCGGAAGGAACCGGCGCAGTCTGCTGTCGTCCACGGCCCTGCACACCACCCTCGTCCTGGCCAGTGTGGTGGCCGTGTTCCCGGTGGCGTGGGTGACGCTGACCTCGCTGAAAACCGATCGCAACACCTGGACCCAGCCCGGCGAGGTCGGCTCGCTCGGCTTCGACAACTACGCCCAGGTGCTCGGCGAAACGGAGTTTTTGACCTGGTTCGCCAACTCGCTCATCGTCGCCGGGGCCACCACGGTGTTCGCCGTCCTCATCGCGGCCACCGCCGGCTATGCGGCGTCCCGTATGCGGTTTCCGGGAAAGCGACCGCTGATGTGGTCGTTCCTCATCACCCAGATGTTCCCGGCGGCCGTGCTGATCGTGCCGCTGTACAACGTACTGTCCGATCTCGGCCTGCTCGACTCGTACGGCGGCCTGGCCCTGGCCTGTTCCACGGTGGCGGTGCCCTACTGCGCGTGGATGCTCAAGGGGTACTTCGACACCATCCCGATCTCGATCGACGAGGCGGGCCGGGTCGATGGGTTGAGCCCGTTCGGCACGTTCTGGCGGCTCATCGTGCCGCTGGCCAAACCCGGCATCGCCGTGACGGTCTTCTACTCGTTCATCACCGCGTGGGGCGAGGTGGCCTTCGCCGGTGTGTTCATGCAGAGCCAGGGCAACTACACACTGCCGGTGGGCATGGCGACGTTCGTCAGTGACTTCAAAGCCGAGTGGGGACTACTCACCGCGGGTTCCGTGCTGGTCATGGTCCCGTCGGCGGTCGTGTTCTTCCTCGTCCAACGCCATCTCGTCGCCGGTCTCACGGCGGGCGGCGTCAAGAGCTGAAAGGAAATCATGAGCAACGAGTGGTGGCGAACCGCGGCCATCTACCAGGTGTACGTGCGCAGCTTCGCCGACGCGAACGGCGACGGTATCGGCGACCTGCCGGGCGTGCGCGCGAAACTGGACTACCTCGTCGACCTCGGCGTGGACGCGGTGTGGTTGACGCCGTTCTACACCTCTCCGATGGCCGACGGCGGCTACGACGTGGCCGACTACCGCGACGTCGACCCGATCTTCGGCGAGCTCTCCGACGCCGAGGCGCTGATCGACGAGGCACACGAGCGCGGTCTGCGGGTGATCGTCGACGTCGTGCCCAACCACACGTCGTCGAAGCACCCGTGGTTCGTCGAGGCGTTGGCGGCGGAACCGGGCTCCCCCGCACGGGAGAGGTACATCTTCCGGGACGGCCGAGACGGCGGTCCGCCCAACGACTGGGAGTCGATCTTCGGTGGTCCCGCGTGGACGCAGGTTCCCGACGGCCAGTGGTACCTGCACCTGTTCGACTCCGCGCAGCCTGACCTGAACTGGCAGAATCCCGAGGTTCGTGAGGAGTTCGACAGCATTCTGCGGTTCTGGCTCGACCGTGGGGTCGACGGGTTCCGCATCGACGTCGCGCACGGCATGGTGAAGGCCGATGGTCTACCGGACGCCGCCTGCACCGGCCAAGCCAAACTGCTCACCACCCGTCAACTGCCGTACTTCGACCAGGACGGCGTGCACGAGATCTACCGGGAATGGCGCAGGATCCTGGACTCCTACCCCGATGAACGCATCGGTGTGGCCGAGGCGTGGGTGCCCAACGCCGAACGGCTCGCGCGGTACCTCCGGCCGGACGAGCTGCACCAGGCGTTCAACTTCCACTTCCTCGAAGCGGACTGGTCGGCGTCAACGTTCCGCAAGGTGATCGACGAATCACTCGAAGCGGTGTCCGGAGTGAACGCGCCTTCGACGTGGGTGCTATCCAATCACGACGTACAGCGACACGTCACCCGCTACGGCGGTGGTGAGCTCGGCCTGCGCCGGGCACGCGCGGCGGCCCTGCTCACCCTGTCCCTGCCCGGTTCGGTCTACGTGTACCAAGGCGAGGAGCTGGGCCTGCCCGAGGTCACGGACCTGCCCGAGGAGGTGTTGGCCGACCCGACGTGGAAACGTTCGGGGCACACCGATCGCGGGCGGGACGGCTGTCGCGTGCCGCTTCCGTGGTCCGGTACGGAACCGCCGTTCGGCTTCGGTGGCCCGGCGTGGCTGCCGCAGCCTGCCGACTGGGGTTCGCTCACCGTCGAAGTGCAACAGGACGATCCGGAGTCCATCCTGTCGTTGTACCGTGAGGCACTGCGGCAGCGACGCGATCTCCCGGCGGAGGAATTCACGTGGCGTGACGCGCCGGAGGGGGTACTGGCCTTCCACAGGGGAGAGACGTTCGTCTGCACGGTGAACCTCTCCTCGTCACCGGTGACGATGGACCGTCCCGGGTCCGTGCGACTGGCCAGCTGCCCGAGCTCGGAACTCGATTCCGCCGGGGACACGGTGACGCTGCCGCCGAACAGTGCTGTGTGGTGGAGCGGAGACGTGGATGGTTAAACACGCCCTCGACGGTATTCGCCTCGCTGACATCGCCGAGCTGGCGAACGTCAGCGAGGCGACCGTGAGCCGCGTGCTGAACGGCAAGCCGGGGGTCGCGGCGGCCACCCGGCAGTCCGTGCTCGCGGCGATGGACCAGCTCGGCTACGAACGACCTCCGCGCGCACGGCAGCACAGCGCGGGCCTCATCGGCCTCATCATCCCCGAGCTCGACAACCCGATCTTCCCCGCGTTCGCGCAGGTGATCGACCGGACACTGGTGATGCGCGGGTATCGGTCGGTGCTGTGCACCCAAGCACCGGGCGGGGCCACGGAGGACGAGTTCATCGAGACACTCACCGCGCGGGGAGTGTCGGGCATCGTGTTCGTGTCCGGTCTGCACGCGGACACCACCGCCGACCACAGCCGATACCGACGGCTCATCGACAGTGGTGTCCCGGTGGTGTTCCTCAACGGCTACGCACCCGACGTGAAGGCACCGTTCTTCTCCGACGACGACGGCGCTGCCGTGGAACTGGCCATCACGCATCTGCGGGAGCTCGGACACGAACGCATCGGGCTGGCCGTGGGTCCGAAGCGGTTCGTGCCCGTGCAGCGCAAGACCGAGCAGTTCCGGCGGCTCATGGCACCCGTGCTCGGCGGCGAGGAGGCCGTCGACCGGCTGATCGTGCACACGTTGTTCTCCGTGGAGGGTGGACACTCCGCCGCGTGGACCCTGCTGGAACAGGGGTGCACGGCGGTGGTGTGCGGCAGCGACCTGATGGCGCTCGGCGCGATCCGGGTGGCCCGCAGGCGCGGCCTGGAGGTGCCGAGGGACTTCTCCGTCGTCGGCTACGACGACTCGCCGCTCATCGCCTTCACCGACCCGCCGCTGACCACGATCCAGCAGCAGGTGAGCGCGATGGCGACGGCGGCGGTGCGCATGCTGTTGGACGAGATCGCGGGCGCCGAGCCGCCCGCCGAGGAATACCTGTTCCAGCCGGAGCTGGTGGTACGCGGGTCGACCGCCGCCTGCCCGGGGAGGTAGAAGACCGGGGGTGCTGTTCGGGTCTCACCGGCCTGACGGTGCCCCCGTCGTCAGGACCGCTCGGCACGGTCAGGACGCGCTCGTACTCGACGCTGAGCCCAAAGATGTGCTGGGGCCACTGTGAGGGATGTTCGTGGGAGAATGGAACCGTGATCGAGAAGCGGGAACTTCCCTACCTGCAGCGCTGTGTCGTACTGGCCGCCGAGGCGTTGGCCGCGGGCGATGAGCCGTTCGGTTCGGTCCTGGTCGACGCCGACGGTGTCATCCGTGCCGAGGACCGCAACCGGACCGCGGGCGGCGACCGCACCCGGCACCCGGAATTCGAACTCGCCCGCTGGTCGACCACCACCATGACCGTCGAGGAGAGGCGACGCGCCACCGTCTACACCTCGGGTGAACACTGCCCCATGTGTGCAGCCGCTCACGCGTGGGTGGAGCTCGGCCGCATCGTCTACGTGTCCTCCTCCGCACAGCTGTCGGCGTGGTTGGAGGAGCTGGGCGCGCCCGCCCCTTTGGTGCGTCCGCTGCCGATCGCCGACATCGCGCCCGGTGTCGTGGTGGAGGGTCCGGTGCCCTCCCTGGCCGAACAGGTGCACGACCTCCACGTCCGCTTCCATCGTGGGCGTTCCGGCGAATAGTCCACCCGCGAACGTCCCTTTCGTCGGAGCCCGGGCGAAAACTTCCTTCTCCTTTGTGGCTGCTTCTTCGGCCGTGCGCGGTAGATGGCGGCCAACACTCCTGCTGCGGTTTGTCAAGCCGCCGTCTTCCGCAATGTCTTCCCGCGAACACGCGCAAGGACCCGGTCCGACCGGTCATCGCCGTCGCCGACCAGCGAGGTCGGTGGACGCAGCGAACACCCGGGTTCCGCTAGGCTCGCCGCGTGCCACATGACGAAACACCTCTTAAACTCGATCTGAGCCGCCCGAGTTCGGGACGCATCTACGACTACTGGCTCGGCGGCACCAACAACTACGCCATCGACCGCGAGTTCGCCGAGCGACAGTTGGCCCTGGCCCCCGAGATCCGGGAAGCCGTGCGCGAGAACAGGGCGTTTCTACGCCGCGCGGTGAGGTTCGCGGTGGAAAGCGGCGTCCGTCAGTTCGTCGACATCGGCAGTGGCCTGCCCACGCAGGGCAGCGTGCACGAGGTCGCCGACCAGGTGGCTCCGGGCGAGTCCCGCGTCGTCTACATCGACAACGAACCGGTAGCGCATGCCCACTCCGAGATCCTGTTGAAGGACACCGCCGACCCGGAACGCCACCGGGCACTGGCCGGTGACTTCTTCGACGGCCCCCGGCTGTGGGAACGCGTGTTGGCCGAAGGGATCGACCCGCGGGAACCGATCTGCCTATTGACGGTGGCGTTGCTACACCTGATGCCCGTCGAACAGGAACCCGAGAAGCCGCTGGCGTTCTACCGGGAACAGTTGCCGCCCGGCAGCCAACTCGTGCTCTCCCACGCCTGCCTGGAAACCGACGACGAACAGGCCCAGGACGCCTTCGGCAAGATAGGCGACGACTACCGCACCAAGACGGCGGTGAAAGGCGAGAACGGTCTACGCGGTCGGGCCGAGATCGCCGAGTTCTTCGGCGACTTCGAACTGGTCGAACCGGGCCTGGTGTGGCTGCCGCAGTGGCGCCCCGACTCCCCCTTCACCGGGAACCCCGCACGCTCACGCGCAGTCGCGGGAGTGGGGCTCAAACGCCGCTGAGCGCGCCGTGGCCGCGGGAACACCGAACGGCGAACCCGCGGCCACCGTGACGACCCTGTCCGTCGACGTGCCGCCGTCGACCTTCACGTCACACCGAGGCCCGCGCCGAAGGCGGTTCTCGGCGGGAGACTCAAGCCCTCGGCTCCCAGCGGAAGTACCGCCGCGCCGCCGCCACGCCGACGATCGCCCACGCGACCATCCCACCGAGCGCGGGCAGCGCTTCGGTCAACGCTTCGGAGAAGGACGTTCCGGAGTTGTAGGACAGCCAAGCCAGCTGCACCACAGCTCCCCCCGGGGTCAACTGGTGCACGAGGTCAAGGCCGTCCGCGAGGTTCATCCCCGCCCAGATGGCGGTTCCGATGAGCACGAAGAACACCGGCGTGGCCACGGTCTGGGCCTGCTCCCCCGACGACGCGAATCCGGTGGTGGCCACCCCCAGCCCGACACTCATCACCGTGCCGAGGACGATCACCGCCAGAAGCAGGAGCGGATTCGCGGGCACGGACGACGCACCCACGGCGATGATGACCAACATCAGCACACCCTGGACGAGAGTCACCGCCGCCACGGGGGTGACCACGCCCGCGAGAATCGTCGGATCGGACGCCTGGGAACACCGGAGCCGCTTCAGGTAGAGCTCGTCCCGTCGGTAGGTGAGCGTGCCGGCGGCGGTGATGCAGCCGGACATCCCGAACACCGTCAATAGCATCAACGCGGCGGGAAAGCCCCATCCCGCCGAGGGGGTGTCCTGTAGCCCCGACACCAGGAACATCACCGCGATCACCAGCGGCATCAACAGGGCCGACACCGCGACCGTGGTGTTCCGGAACAGAAGCCGCAGCTCCGTCGCCGCGATCGCCGACCAGAAACGCATGGTCATACGACCACCTCCGCGGGTTGGGTGGACTCGACGACGTCGCGGAACACCTCGTCCAACGACGCGTGACGAGCACTGAGGCTGTGCAATTTGAGGGCGTGCGTCCTGGCCCAGCCCAACACCGTCTCCAAGTCTTTTTGCAGGTCGCTGGTGTCGATCTGCACACGTCCCTCGGCGAGCCGATCGGGGTCCACCTCGCCGGTGAGGTCGGGAAGGGCCGGTAGGGTCGCCGGTCGCTCACCGTTCCACGCGCTCACCCGGAAGTCGATGCGGGCCCGATAGCGGCTGAGGACGTCGGCCAGGCTGCCCGCGACGGCGATCCGTCCCTCGTGCATGATCGCCAGCCGGTGGGCGAGCCGTTCGGCCTCCTCCAGGTAGTGCGTGGTGAGAACGACGGTGGTGCCGTCGGCGAGCAGTTCCCCCACCAGGTCCCACGTCGCCTGCCGCGACTCGGGATCCAGTCCGGTGGTGGGTTCGTCGAGGAACAGCAGCTCGGGTTTCCCGAGCGTGGCCAGCACGAGGTCCAGTCTGCGCCGCTCTCCCCCGGACAGCTGCTTGACCTTCACATCCGTCCGGTGCGCGAGGCCGAGTCGCTCCAACTGTTCATCCACTGAGGACTTACGGGTGACGACCCGGCTCCACAGCAGCGCGGTCTCACGCACCGTCAGGTCACCGGCGAAACCACTCGACTGCAACATGATCCCGCAGCGACCGTGGACCAGCGCCCTGTCTGCGAAAGGGTCGTGGCCGAGCACCCGCACGGTCCCCTCCGTGGGAGCTCGGTGCCCCTCCAACGTCTCCATAGTCGTCGTCTTGCCCGCCCCGTTGGTGCCCAACAAAGCGAACAACTCTCCTCGACGCACCGAGAAACTCACGTCGCGCACGGCCACGAAATCGCCGTAGGCACACCGGAGTCGCTGCGCGTCGACCACCACTTCCGTCATACCTTCCAGCATGCCGGGAGACGAAAAGCTCAGGTAGAAGCAGACGTCAACGGTCTACATGAGAAATACAGCGGGAAATGATGATATCTGTCATAGCGTATTCGCCGTTATCCTCACGACCGTGAGCGAAGAGACGCCCGGCCCCAGCGCCACCCGAATGCGGCGAATGCGGAACTACACTTGGTTCTCACTCGTGTTCCTGAGCTATCTCGCCGTGATACCCGCGCTGCAGATAGCCGTGGACGACGACATCGACCTCGCCACCACGCTGGCTCTGATCGCGTCCGCGGTGGTCGCCGTCGCTCAGCGGGTGCGGTTCGTCAACCGCGCTCTCCGCAAGCGGGAATCCTCCACGGGACCGACCGTCGAACACGTAGTGACGTTCGCGGTCGCGGTCCTCACCTGGGGATACAGCGTGACCCTGCAGATCGACCCGCTGTGGTGGTGTTTCCTGCCCAGCATCGTGGCGGGCGGAGTGGTGCTGAACACGCCCACCGGTCGCCGGATGTGGGCGACACTGGCGATGGCCACCTGCACGGGCGTGGCGTGCCTGGCGGCGGCACCGTGGCGCCAACCCGCCCTCGAACCACGAGTCACGTGGGTTCTGGCGGGCCTCTCGGTGGCGTTCGTGGTGGCCCTGATACTGCTGGATGTCACGCAGGTGTGGTTCTGGGACACGGTGTTGGAGCTCGACCGGTCCCGGACGATGGCCGAGGAGCTGGCCGTGACACGGGAACGCCTCCGGTTCGCCGCCGACCTCCACGACATCCAGGGTCACCATCTGCAGGCGATCATGCTCAAAGGGGAGCTGGCCGAACGGCTCATCGGACGTGACAACGACGCGGCGAGAACACAGGCCTCCGAACTGACCGAACTCGCACGCACAGCGCTCACCGACACGCGCCGGGTCGTGCACGGGTACCGCGGCACCACCCTGAAGACCGAGATCACCAATGCCGTCGACATCCTCGGAGCCGCGGGCATCGACGCCGAGGTGCGCGGCGAGTCCCACACCGTGCCGCCGCCACTGCAGTCGTTGTTCGGCGCGCTCGTGCGCGAGGGCACCACCAACATCCTCCGGCACAGCCAGGCCACCCGCTGCGAACTGACGCTGAGAACCGACGGCGAGACAGCCCACGTACGGTTGGTTAACGACGGCATCACACCTCAGGAGACACGGCCGGGCAGCGGCATCGAAAGCCTGCGAGAACGATTCACCGCACTCGGCGGAGACGTGTACGCCCGTGTGGTCGGTGCCGGTGACGACGCGACGTTCGAATTGGGCGGACACGCCCCCACGCGGAGGTGATCGCGCTGATCCGCATCGTGCTGGCCGACGACGAGGATCTGATCCGTGGCGCGCTGGCGACCCTGCTCGACCTGGAGGACGACATCGAGGTCGTCGGCCAGGCCGGTGACGGCGATGCCGCGGTGGAGCTCGTACGGCGCACCCGACCCGACCTGGCGGTGTTCGATCTGGAGATGCCGAACTCCGACGGTCTCGACGCAGCGAGCCGGGTTCGCGCCGAACAGGACATCCCCGTCGTGATCGTCACCCGCCACGCGCGGCCGGGCGTGCTGAAGCGGGCTCTGGCCACGGGTGTCCGCGGGTTCGTGCCCAAGACCACGGCGGCGAGCCGGCTGGCGGAGATCCTGCGGGACGTGCACGCGGGCAAACGCTACGTCGACCCGGAGATCGCGGCCTCCGCACTGACGGCCACGAGCTGTCCGCTCACCGAGCGCGAGCTGGAACTGCTGCGGTACGCGCATACGGGCAGCACCGTCGGCGCGATCGCGGAGCAGGCGCACCTCGCACCGGGGACCGTGCGTAACTATCTGTCGTCGGCCATGAGCAAACTCGGTGTGTCCACCCGTTACGAAGCAGCTCGCCGGGCTTGGGAGGAAGGCTGGATCTGACCCGCCCCGGTGCCCGAGATCGTCCGGTGCCTTCTGTCTTCCTGTCTTCGCCGTGTGCCGCGGACGGCGGCGAGATATGCGCAGGCCGAGGACACGGCTACACAACCTGCGGACACGGGTTCACAGGCTGCGGACACGCCGGTGGGGTTAGGGTCACGTCGTGGTCACCCTGCATTGTCGTGGGCGCGTGGTGGAGCGGAACCGGGCGCTTGTCATGGCGATCGTCAACCGGACTCCGGACTCGTTCTACGACCGTGGCTCCACCTACGGCCTCGACGCCGCACTACGAGCCGTGGACGCCGCTGTCGCCGACGGCGCGGACATCGTGGACATCGGCGGGGTGAAGGCCGGTCCCGGCTCGGAGGTGTCGGTCGCCGAGGAGATACGCCGAGTCACCCCCGTGGTCACCGCCGTGCGCGAACGGTATCCCGACCTGCTCATCAGCGTGGACACGTGGCGAGCGGAGGTCGGCAGGTCGGTGTGCGAAGAGGGCGCCGACATCCTCAACGACACGTGGCAATCGGCCGACCCCGCGTTGGCCGAGGTCGCCGCCGAGTTCGGTGCGGGATACGTGTGTTCCCACACCGGTGGGGCCTCGCCTCGCACGCTGCCGCACCGCGTGTCCTACACCGACGTGGTGGCCGCGGTCGCCGAGGAGATCACCGGACGCGCCGAGCACCTCGCCGCGCTGGGTGTGCCCCGAGGCGGCATCCTCATCGACCCCACCCACGATTTCGGCAAGAACACGTGGCACGGCTTGGAACTGCTGCGCCGCATCCGTGAGCTCACCTCGACCCCGTGGCCGGTGCTGCTCGCCCTGTCCAACAAGGATTTCGTCGGCGAGACCCTCGGTGCCGAACTGCACGACCGCGTCGACGGCACACTCGCCGCCACGGCCGTCGCGGCCTGGGAGGGCGCGGCGGTGTTCCGTGCCCATGAAGTACGTCGGACCCGGCAGGTCGTGGACATGGTGGCGAGCATCAGGGGAACCCGTCCCCCGGCGCTGTGCCTTCGGGGCTTGACCTGACCGCGGGGACACAAAGACATCACCGCGGGAAGCGATATAGGCGAACGGACGTGGGTATGCCCAGCGCATGACTGATTTCGAACAGACCCGCGTCATCGACGCCAAGCCCGAGGTCGTCTTCGACATCGCGTCCTCCATGTCGTCGTTGGAAAGCTGGACGCCGGAGGGCGTCGACGTGGAGCACACGGGCGACGGCACCCTGCACGCATGGGTGTCCAGCGGCAGCGAGGTCCGCGACGAATACGGCTACGTCGACACCGACCGCGAACGTCTGCGGTTGCAGTGGGGCGGCACGGACACCGGTTACGAAGGCTGGCTGCAGGCCGAACCTCACGGTGCGAAGGGCGACAGCACCCTGGCCACCCTGCACGTGTCGTTCTCGGGCGACCAACCGGAGACGCTGGGTGGCGAGTACAGCGAGGAAGTCGACCGCAAGATCGAGGAGGCGCTCGACCGGCTCTCCATGCTGGTGAACGACCGTGCGGGAGAGAAGCGGTGACCGGTCTGCGCGTCGTCGTCACGGGGGCCACCGGCAATATCGGCACCAGCGTGGTGGAAGCGCTCGGTGCCGATCCCCGTGTCGAGTCGATCGTGGGCGTGGCCCGCCGGAGTCCGACGTGGTCGCGGCCCAAGTTGAGGATCGAGAGGCTGGACCTCGGTAAAGCCGAGGATTCCGAGCTGGACGCCCTGTTCGAGGGTGCCGACGCGGTCGTGCATCTGGCCTGGTTGTTCCAGCCGACTCGCGATCCGGCCACGACGTGGCGGACGAACGTGCTCGGCAGTCTGCGGGTGTTCGACGCCGTGGCGCGGTGCTCCGTGCCCGCCCTGGTGTACTCGTCGTCGGTCGGGGCGTATTCACCGGGTCCGAAGGACCGTGCCGTGTCCGAGGAATGGCCCACCCACGGCTGGCCCAAAGCGGCGTACACGCGCGAGAAGGCCTACCTGGAGCGGACGCTGGACGCGTTCGAGGCCGAACACGAAGACATCCGAGTGGTGCGTCTGCGGCCCGGGTTCGTCTTCAAACGAGAGTCGGCCTCGCAGCAGCGCAGACTGTTCGCCGGCCCGTTCCTTCCCACCGGCCTCGTGCGGCCGGGGGTGATCCCCGTGGTCCCGAACTCGCGGAAGCTGCGAGCCCAGGTGGTGCACTCGACCGACGTCGGGGAGGCGTTCCGGCTCGCGGCGGTCGGTGACGCACGCGGTGCGTTCAACGTGGCGGCCCAGGAGACCGTGGACGGCGCGCTGCTCGCCGACCTGTTGGGCGCACGTCCGATCCCCACGCCGGTGTCGTTGCTGCGCGCGGCGGTGGCGGTGGCCTGGCGGCTGCGGCTCGTTCCGGCCTCCCCCGACCTGTTCGACGCCGTGGTGCGCCTGCCGTTGATGGACACCACCCGAGCCCGCACCGAGCTCGGGTGGGAACCCCGCTACTCGGCGGCCGAGGCTCTCACCGAGTTCCTCGTGGGCCTGCGCGAACACGCGGGCCAGGACACTCCTCCCCTGGCGCCGTCCGTGGAGGGCGGCAGGATCCACGAGCTCGCCACCGGTGTCGGGCAGCGTCCCTAGCCTGTCCCTAGCCTGTCCCTAGCCTGCCCCTAGCCGTCCATAGGTCCATCGCCTGCCCGTGTCCGTGGCCGTCATCCGGCCGATCCGGAGACCCACGGGGACGCCCGGCCGTCGCCGTTCAACAGGCCGCGCAGTGTCACGGCGCGACTGACGTCGGTGGGCGTGACGATGCCCACCAGCTTGTCACCGTCGAACACGAGCGCACGGCCGTCCGGCGCGTTGCCCAGTTCGGGAAGCAGGTCGGTCAGCGGCGCGTCGGGCTGCGTGGTCGGCACCTCTTCGAGTGGGCTGATGATCTCCCGGACCGTCATGGTCTCACGTTCACCGGTCGGCACCGACCGCATCCGGTTGAGTGTCACCAGACCTTCCACACGGCCGTCGGCGTCCACGACGGGGAACGCGGCATGCCGCCGTGTGAGCACCACGTCGTGCAGGAAGTCCTGCACAGACAGGGTGGCGTCGGTGGTGTCGGGATCGGGCGTCATCACCTCGGACACCCGCGCGTCCGCGAGGGTGCTGCCCACCCGGGCTTGCTGTTCCTCCGCGCTGGCGACGGCGACGATGAAGAGCCCGATCAGGACCCACCACAGTCCGTTGCCCGTGCCGACGAACAACAACTGCCACACCCCCGCCAGGATCAGGAAGACGCCGAAGCCCTGTCCTGCGCGGGCGCTCCAGACCGCCGCTCGGGCTCGGTCCCCTTTCCACGCCCACAGCCCTGCGCGCAGGATGCGCCCGCCATCCAAGGGCGCGGCCGGGATGAGGTTGAACACGGCGATCACTATGTTGAACACGGCGAGATAGACGAAGAGCAGCACCACCAGTGTCGTGGCGTCCACGGCGACGAACAACCACGCCAGCGCGCCGAACACAGCGGCGGCGAGCACACTGGTCAACGGCCCGGCGGCTGCGATGCGCAGGTCGGCGCCGGGGGTTCGGGCCTCGCTGCGTAACGACGCCACGCCACCGAGCAACCACAGCGTGATGTCCTGCACCTCGATGCCCTGGCGTCGGGCCACCACGGCATGGGCGAGTTCGTGGGCGAGCAGGGAGACGAGGAACAGCACGGCCGCGCCGAGCGCCGTCAGGACGTAGGTGGCGGCCGAATATCCGGGTACGAGCACCGGCCAGCTACGAAAGCCGAGAGCCACAACGAGGATCACCAGGATGCCGAGCACACTCCAGTGGACGCCGATCCGGACGCCGGAGATCCTGCCGAGCGTGAATGTCGGTCTCATATGACTCCTCCCGCAGGACCGAATGGATTAAGAGCCCTTATTGCCGGATACCCGAAAGGAGTAGTCGCAGACACGGAGGAAGATATGCCGGCAAAGAATGCCAAGGGCACGGACAGGTATGACAAGACGATGGCGGAGCTGACCGAGGAAGCTCACGACGTCGGTATCCCGTTCGTGGCACACATGAGCTTCAGCGAGCTGATCGAGGCGATCGAACAGCAGCGGGAGACGAACGCGGCCTACGCGCCGGAACCTCGGCGACCCGAGGAGTCCGTGGACACCGCGCGGAGTGCGCGGAAGGAACGCGGGGAGTCATCGCCGAAGCGCGTCACCCCCCGGGGGGCGTGACGCGGTGACCGAGGTCGGCCGCGGCCACGGAACGCCATAGAGATCACGGCTCGAAAAATCGAATGTGAGTGACGTGCCGGAAGGCGTGCCGACGCACAAGGCGGCGAGCCGACGGGTCGCACCTGAAGCCGGGACGCAGGATGCGGCGACGTGGCCGCCCCTGCGACACGCCTCTCATTCGCTCACGACGAGGTCGCTGCTGGCCGTCTGGGCGGTGTGGAGCTCCCGCCCCAGCGTGCAACTCACCCGGCGCGCCCGAGCCAGGGCGGAGGTCACCTCGAAGATCGATTCAACGATCTCGCCGTAGTCCCAGGGATCGCGGCTGCCGATGCGACCGGCCCACAGACACTGTTCGAGCCATGTCGCCAGCTCCGGCAGACACCTCGCAAGGTGGTCAACAAGGAGCTTCAACGACCCCAGTACCTCATACATCTCGCCGGGACTGGCGAGGATGTCACCGTCCATCGGGTCGGAGGTTCGCAGTGACAGAGCCCGCGCGGCGTCTTCGGCCAGGGCGGCCAACTGTGCCGGAGAGTCGTTCACGTCGCCGCTGCCGGAAATCTCCATGATCGCCTTACTCTCGTCGAGATCCTCGCGCTCTACACAGCTACCCCGCCCCCGACCGGGCAAACGGCGCGGGGCGGAGGAAAAGTTCAACTACCGCGGTTCTCACCGAGTTCGGAGACGATGGGATGTTCGGCGACATCCTTCGACTGTTCGGCCAGTCCGGGTTTGTCGTGACCACGTCGCCGCTGCGCCCGTTCCCGCTCGGTCTCCGGCGACTCGAATGACACCGCCCTTTCGACTTCGGTGAGGTTGCCGTACGTCTCGGCCGGGATGGCGTTCAACTCGCGCACGGTGTCGTTGTCCGCACCGGAGCGCTCGGCATAGCGCACGAGCTCGTTCTTCTCGGCGGGGAAGTCGGCCTCCGACAGCGCCGCGCGCAGTCGTTCGACGGTCGTTGCCATGGCGTTCACCTCCACGGCTGGATTACCCGTCCCCCGGTACGGCGAAACGACGTTCGCCACAGACCGTTCACGTTCTTCGATGTGCCGCGTTCCGCTGCGTGGGCCCGCTCAATCACTTTCCCTTGTGGACTGTCCGGGAACGGTACCGGAGTCCATCCGGCCGGCCCCACTCTCCGGGATCGACACAGCAGTCTCTTTAGGACACTTCTCTTCGGCACTCTCACCAGCGGCGATTCCCGCGAGACGGGAAATGCGGAGCGCTCCCGAGAAGTCGCCTCGACAGGCACTTCAAAAGACACAGTGGACATACCGGACGACGACCCGAAAGCTGAATGCTGTCCGTGACTGGCTCAGTTGCTCACCGTGACCATGGCCGTGTGAATCGCGTAATTCTGCCACACTACGCGTCGAATCGGTCACAATACCGGGCAGTGATCCTGCCACTTGATGATCTACGGTAAGACAGCTCAGCTCGGCTGACCCTCGGTCCGAAGGGGCTTTCGCGTGGACAACGATGTGTCGGTGACACGGCTCTCCGACGACGACTGGAACGACCGTGTCCCACCGGGGCCACGGTCGCGGATGCGTGTGCTCGCGGTGATGGGCGCCGTCGTCGTCGGCTGTGGTGTCGCGGCTGTCGCGGTGAACCTCGCGCCGGACACCGACGACGATCGCGCCGACGACTACAACGACGCCGTGGTCGTCATCGATCCCAGCCAGACGTCGCTCTATCCCACTCCCACCACCGGCGTGGTCGAGACCACCACGAGCACGACCGACAGCAGTGCGGTGGTCACCGACGTGCCCGTCGACGATACGCTGACCACCGGAGGCGACCCCGAGGTCGGGGACGACTTCCCCGGCGGCGGCTCGGACGACGGCGACCACGGCCCGGGTGACGGCTCGGACGACGACTCCGGGGACGACCCCGACGTCACCTCCTCGCCGACGACTTCCCCGAGCTCCCCGGTTCCGTCCGAGTCGCCCACTCCATCACCGACCACCACCCCGCCGCCCGATGACGAAGACGACGAAGACGAGGAAGAGGAAGAGGAAGAGGAAGAGGAAGAGTGCACTCCCTCGTGGTGGATCGGCTGCTGGTTCTGAAAAAGGCCGGAAAGCCGTCCGCTCCCCCAGCGCACAAGAAGCGGGTGAGGGAGACGGCAGAGAGGTCGGGCGTAGCCCGTTTCGGTGTACCGGGCCGCGGTGTCGGGTAATCCATGCGCGTGACTACCGTGAGCAAGCCCCGCGCCGAGGGGGCCGAGGCACAGGCAACCGAGACACAGGTGGCCGAGTCGGCACAGGTGGCGCCGCTGCCGCTGCCCCGGGGGCCGCTGTCGGCGGCCGTCGTGACGGCCCTTAGGGGAAAGCCCGACTCGCGACCACGCTTGCCCGTCGACGCCGGGCAAGCCGAACCGTACGGTGACGATCTGCACCTCACCCTGCAGATCTGCTACGAGCTGCATTACCGAGGGTTCACCGACGTCGACCCCGACTGGGAATGGCATCCCGACCTGTTGCGCCTGCGCACAGCGTTGGAGCAGCGGTTTCTGACCGCTTTGCGCGAGGACGTTCCCGGAGGCGGACGGGACGACGACGTCGAGTCCGCTCTCGACGATCTCCTCGTCGAACCGGTGCACGGTGAGGGACTGACCCACTGGCTCCGCGACGAGGGCACCTGGCTGCAGATGCGCGAGTTCCTGGCGATGCGGTCGATCTACCACCTCAAGGAGGCCGACCCGCACGCATGGGCCATCCCCCGGCTGTACGGGCAGGCCAAGGCGGCGCTGGTGGCCGTAGAGTTCGACGAGTTCGGGGGCGGCCGTTACGAACGCATGCATTCCCGCCTCTACGCCGATCTGCTGGAGGCCGCGGGGCTGCGGTCCGACTACCTGGGCTACATCGAACACGTACCGCCGCAGGCGTTCGCCACTGTGAACCTGATGTCGTTGTTCGGGTTGCACCGGAGCCTGAGAGGAGCTCTGGTGGGGCACTTCGCGGCGGCCGAGATCACCACCGCGCCCAGCGCCCAACGCATGGTGAAGGCCCTCGATCGCCTGGAGGCCCCGGAAGCGTGCCGGTTCTTCTACACCGAGCACGTGGAGGCCGACGCGGTACACGAACAGGTGCTGCGTCGGGAGGTGATCGGTGACCTGCTGGCCCGCGAACCACACCTCGCCGCCGACATCGTGTTCGGGATCCAGGCCACCGAACTGGTGGAGTCACACCTCGCCGAGCACACGCTGAAGCACTGGCGCAAGAACAGGAGTGCCCTGCGCCGCTCCCTGAACGACGGGTGACGACAGGCGGCCACACCGGCCCGGGGTGAGTCACCCCGGGCTGTTTTCCCGAGTCGCCGGGCGCTGCGGAGACGAAACGGCCCGGGACGAGGGTGAACCGGCCGGGACCTACCGTTTCTTACGACGATGGCTGACGATGGCTGGCGTCGCAGAAGGGATAGTTCTTGCTGCGCCGGCAGGCGCACACCGCGACCAGGAAACGGTCGGAGACAACAGTGCGTCCGTCCCCGCAGTCCAACTCCACCGGCCCCTCGATGAGCACGGGACCGCCCGGTACGACGGTGACCCGGCGTGGCTCCCGGCCCCTACGAACGGGTCCGGTCGGTTCGGTCGGCACGGATCACCACCAGCTCTTCCTCGCGCTGCCCACCGGAGATCAGTCCTCGCTGTTCCAGGTAGTCCACACGCTCACGCAACACCGGGCCGAACGGGATCCTCTTGCGCGCCACGATCGAGGTTCGCAGTTCGGTCTCCTTCAGGGCCGTCAGCGTCCGTCCCACACCGGACAACGATGACTGTACGAGCAGGAAACTTCCCCGTTCGGACAACAGCCGTGGCACGGCCACGCACAGCGGATCGATGACCGCGCGCCCGTCGGGGCCCGCGTCCCAGCGGCTGGACGAACGAGCACCGCCCGGCCACGGCACGTACGGCGGGTTGGCGAGCACGAGATCGAACGGACCTTTCGGAAGCACCGTGGACACATCGGTCCTGCGCACTCGCACGGGAAGTCGCCGCACACGCGCGTTGAGCCACGCCGCCGCGAGCGCACGCCGAGACACGTCCACAGCGGTGACATCGGCCGCGCCGGACCGCACCGCGGCCACGGCGAGTGCCCCAGTGCCCGTTCCGACGTCCAACACTCTGGAACCCGGCGGTAACGTCACGCCGGCCAGTGCTTCGCCCAACAGGCCGGTGTCGTCCTGTGGTCGGTACACACCGGGCGGACGTAACAGCATGCGGCTAGTCCTCTTCTTTCTTACCCGGCCAGGCACCGATCACCTTCTCGTAGCTCGCGGCACCCGCGCGGTCCACAGCCGCCTTCACCGCGCCCATGATCGCGCCCTGAGCCGCCGCAGCCGCCACGACCTGCCAGGCCGTGAACGTACGATCGGTGGCCTTGGGAGGTTTCTTCTCCCCGGTGGCCCGTCGCCACACCTGCCGGAACACGGCACTCGCCAGCAGGCCACCACCCACGCTGACCATCAGGCTGAGCGGCCGATACAGCGCCTTCATCGCCTTGCCTTCATCACTCCGCCTTCATCGCCTTCATCGCTTCAGCTTCCACGTGAGCAGGCTGCCGAGTAGCAGTGCGATGACACCGCCGCCCGCGGAGACCGCGACCGGGTTGGCTCGCAATACCCGTAACGCTTCCTGCGACCGGTCCTGGAACTCTTCCTTGGCTCGATACCCCACGTTGAGGCGCTGTACCAGTTCTCTCGCGGTCTCGCCGAGTTCCTGCCTGGTCAGCTCGATATCGGTGCGCGCCTGCTCCACCGTCTGCGGAAAGGCATTGTCCGACTCGTCCGACTCGTCCGACGTGCTCGACGTGCTCATTGCCGCATCCTCTCCTTCACGGTGTCGATGTCGGTGCGCACACTCTCGACGGCCTCTCTCGGTATGGGCGGCGATCCCTGGCGAACCTGGGCTCTCCCCACGAGAGCCAGCAGGCCGGCGAATACCAGCAACGCGCCACCGACCAGGAGCGCCGCAGCCCACGCCGGCAGCACGAGAGCCAGAGCCAGCACGGCTGCCGCGACAAGAACCCCCAAAGCGAAAAGGGCGATGAACCCGGCTGCCCCGGCCATCCCCGCGCCGAGACCGAACCGCTTGCCCTTGGTCTGCATCTCGGCACGCGCCAGCTTCATCTCGTTCCTGACGAGCCTGCTCGTCTGTGCGGAAAGGTCGTTGACGAGCTCCGCCACCGAGCGCTGGCCCAGGGTCTCACGTCGTTCGTCGTACACCACGGCTTCCTCCCATTCGTCGTGCACTCACGGCACTCCCGCGCCAGTGGCCGTTCGACGGTGGTCACCGTGTGCCCCGCCGAGGACCGGCACAAACCTCACTCGGCCCTCACTCGGCCGGGCCGATCGGCGAGTCGGCGGGCGGCACGTCCGGGTCAGGACTTCCACTCGGGTGAGTGTGGACATGCCCGCGCTGGGTATTCCCGCCACATCATGAAAAGACGTGAACTGGTGGATTGGCTGGGGCCGACGTGCCGCGGGCCGGTGGAACTACGTGTTCCCGCCGTCGCCCGGCACTTGGTCATGGTCCGCATGATCGCCCAAAGCGTCGCCGAGCAAGAAGGGTTCGATCCCGACGAGGTGACCGACCTCGTCCTCGCCGTCGACGAGGCGTGCGCGAGTCTTGTTCGCGCGTCCGTGCCGGGGGCGATGTTGACCTGTCGGCTGTCCGTCGCGTTCGGAACCCTTCGAGTGGAGGCATCCACCACGACAGTCACGGACGGCATTCCCAGCCGACATTCATTCGGCTGGCGAATGCTGGACACGGTCACCGACTCGCTGTCGGCATGGCGGTACGAGTTCGACCCGCAGCGGGGCGTGGACCGCGTCGTCCATATCGACTTCGCCAAGCAAGCCGCACGCCGGATGGCGAGATAGCGGCGAGCACTCCACGCGGCGACAGCGACGAGCCGCGTCGTCCCAAGGCGGGTGAGGCATGAGAATCTCCCAAGCACCGCGTCTGAAGATAAACACGGCCCGCATCGTGGTAGTGGTGGTGGGACTGTGGTACCTGGGGCTCGGCATCACCGGGTTCGCCGCCAGCGGCCAGGGCATGGGGGCGGACTCCTCGCGGGGATTCTGGATCTTCGGCACGAGCACCGTGCTCAACCTGGGGTACCTCCTGGTGGGTGTGCTCGCGCTGACGGCGACTCGCAACGACAGAACCTTACGAGCTTTCGGGTGGCTCAGTTTCCTGGCATTCACCGGATTCTTCGCCTACAGCATCTTCGCGGCCACCATGTCCTCCTTGGGCAACCTCGCCAACGTGAGGATCGCGAACGTGGTGATGTACGGGGTGACGGCATTACTGGGACTGTTCCTCAGCCTCATTCCGTATCGCGAAGACAGGCACACACCGTGACAGCGTCTGCTTTTTCTTCGACAGCGAGTGATTGACTCGCGACCAACGGCGTTGTCTCCGGTTTAGCCGAGCACGGCTTCGGGCAACTTCGGTGACATGAAGCTGCTCGTGTGGCATGTCCACGGTTCTTGGACGAACTCGTTCGTCCAAGGGGAGCACACCTACTTTCTGCCCACTATGGACGATCGTGGGCCGTGGGGCCGGGGTAGGTGTGGACGCCCATGGCCCGACTCGGCCGTGGAGGTCCGCCCCGACGAACTGCGCGAGGTGGACATCGACGCCGTGGTATTGCAGCGGCCCGAGGAGATCGACCTGGCGGAGGAGTGGCTCGGCAGACGGCCCGGCATCGACCTGCCCGCCGTCTACGTGGAACACAACACGCCCCGCGGTCACGCGGTGAACTCTCGCCACCCGATGGCCGACCAGGATGACATCGTGCTCGTCCACGTCACCCACTACAACGAGTTGATGTGGGACAACGGGATCGCTCCCACGGTGGTCATCGACCACGGCATCACCGACCCCGGTCACCGCTACACCGGTGAACTGCCGCACGCGGCCGTACTCATCAACGAACCCGTACGACGGGACCGGATCGTGGGCACCGACCTGTTGTCCACGTTCGCCCAAGCCGCGCCGATCGACCTCTACGGCATCGGCGTCGACGCCGTCACCGTCGAAGCCGTGACCCCGATCGGCGACCTGTCCCACGACGCGCTGCACACCGACATGGCCCGCAGGCGCGTGTACGTGCACACGGCCCGATGGACCTCGTTGGGCCTGTCCTTGGTGGAGGCCATGCACCTCGGAATGCCCGTCGTAGCGGTGGCGTCCGCGGAGGCCGCGACGGCGGTCCCGCGTGACGCGGGGGTGGTGTCCACCGACGTCGTCGAACTCGCCTCGGCGGTGCGCACGTTCTGCACCGACCCCGAACTGGCCACCCGCGTAGGTAAGTCGGCCCGTGAACACGCGCTGACACGGTTCGGGCTCGACGCGTTCCTGCATCGCTGGGACACCCTGCTCGCCGCGCTTTCGTCCTGAACCTGCACAGGGAGGCACGATGAAGATCTCGATGGTGTCCGAGCACGCCAGTCCGTTGGCAGCGTTGGGCGAGGTCGACGCGGGCGGCCAGAACGTGCACGTCGCCGAACTGTCCACGGGCCTGGCCAAGGCCGGGCACGAGGTGACCGTCTACACCCGGCGCGACAACCCCGGCCAGCCCGAGGAACTCACCATGCCCGGCGGTTACCGCGTGGTGCACGTGCCCGCGGGCCCCGCCCACCACGTGCCGAAGGACGAACTCCTGCCGTACATGGGCGAGTTCACCCGTTTCCTGCGCGAACGCTGGGAACTCGACCGGCCGGACGTGGTACACGCGCACTTCTGGATGTCCGGCCTGGCCGCGTTGATGGCGGCTCGCCCCGTGGAGATCCCCGTGGTGCAGACGTTCCACGCTCTCGGAGTGGTGAAGCGTCGCTACCAAGGCGCACACGACACGAGCCCCTCCGAGCGGATCGGGCTGGAGCGACTCATCGGGCGACACGCGGCCCGGATCGCGGCGACGTGCGCCGACGAGGTCTTCGAACTCGTGCGGATGGGCCTGCCACGGTCCCGGATGTCCGTGGTGCCGTGCGGTGTCGACCTGACCCGCTTCACGCCTTCGGGCGCCAGGCAGCCGCGAGGTAGCCGGTACCGCATCGTCTCGGTGGGCAGGCTGGTGCCGCGCAAGGGTTTCGATGTCGTCATCGCGGCACTGCGCTCCCTGCCCGAGACCGAACTGGTCATCGCGGGCGGTCCCAAGGAAGGCAGGCTCGCCGAGGACCCGGAGGCCCGGCGACTACTGCGGTTCGCCGCCGAACTCGGCGTGGACGACCGGGTGCACTTGACGGGCCAGATCGCGCGGACGGACATGCCGCCCTTGCTGCGTTCCGCCGACGTCGTGGTGTGCACCCCGTGGTACGAACCGTTCGGGATCGTTCCCCTGGAGGCGATGGCCTGTGGCGTGCCCGTGGTGGCGACCGCGGTCGGAGGGCTGACCGACACGGTCGTGGACGGAGTGACGGGCACGCATGTGCCACCGCGCCGTCCCGACGCCCTGGCCACGGCCGTGCGCAAACTGCTCTCCGACGCCGCTTTGCGGGACGCCTACGGCATCGCGGGAGCCGACCGGGCCCGTTGCCGGTACTCGTGGGACCGCATCGCCGCGGACACCTATCGGGTCTACGAACGCACGGTGCCCGCGGCCGTCGTCAGCGGCGAGGAAACGGGCTGACAGCGGAGACGGCGGAGCAGCTGCAGAAACGATGGCTACCGCCGAAGCGGTAGCCATCCGATCGCCACCCAATCGCCGAGGTCGGTATCCGGGCTCAGTAGCCGAGCGGGGCGGCCGGGGCGGCGACGTCGAAGGCGAGCCGTCCGTCCCGCACCGTCACGGCGACATCCGTGCCCGAACCGATCTCGCCTTCGAGCAGCTTCTTCGACAACACGTTGTCGACCTCGCGCTGGATGGTGCGCCGCAGGGGCCGCGCCCCGTACTCGGGCTGGTAACCCGCCTCCGACAGCCACCGCACCGCCTCCGGCGCGAAGTCCACGGTCACGCCCTGCGCGTGCGCCTTACGCTTGGTCTCCCCGAGCAGCAACGTCGTGACCTGCTCCAGTTGCTCGGGCGACAGCTTGCGGAACACGATGATCTCGTCGATGCGGTTGAGGAACTCGGGGCGGAAGTTCTCCCGCAGTTTGCGCATGAGCCGTTCCCGCAGAGGCCGTTCCGTATCGCTTGCGTCCTGCGGGGCGAAGCCGAGGCCGCCCTGCGTTCCGCTCAACACGAGCTCGGAACCGATGTTGCTGGTCATGATGAGCACGGTGTTGGTGAAGTCGACCGTGCGGCCACGCCCGTCGGTGAGCCGCCCGTCGTCCAACACCTGCAACAACATGTTGAACACGTCCGGGTGGGCCTTCTCGATCTCATCGAGCAGAACCACCGAGTACGGCCTCCTGCGCACGGCCTCGGTCAACTGGCCGGCCTCCTCGTAGCCCACGTAACCGGGAGGTGCCCCGACGAGCCTGCTCACCGTGTGCCGCTCACCGTACTCGGACATGTCGAGGCGCACCATGCTGTCCTCGCTGCCGAACAACGCCTCGGCCAGCGCCCTCGCCAACTCGGTCTTACCGACCCCCGTCGGTCCGAGGAACAGGAAACTCCCCGACGGCCGATCCGGTTCCGCGAGCCCGGTCCGGGCTCTGCGCACGGCCTCGGCCACGGCGACCACCGCTTCGTCCTGCCCCACCACACGGCCGTGCAGGTGTTCCTCCAGACGCAACAGCCGCTCACGTTCCTCCCGCGTCAGCTGTGTCACGGGAATCCCGGTGCTGCGGGACACCACTTCGGCGATGTCGGTGGGAGTGACGTCGGGTGACTCGAGCGGGCGGTCGTCCTTGCGTTCCTCGTCGATCCGGCTGCGCAGGTCCTGGATCTCGTCCCGTAGCGCCGAAGCACGTTCGTAGTGTTCCTCGCTCACGGCCTGGTCCCTGTCGCGGCACAGCTGTTCCAGCCGGGCCTCCATCTCGCGCACCCGCTCCGACCAGCGGCCCGTGCGCATCCGCACCCGAGCCCCCGCCTGGTCGATGAGGTCGATGGCCTTGTCGGGCAGGTACCGGTCGCTGATGTAGCGGTCGGAGAGTGTGGCGGCCGCGTTCAGCGCCTCGTCCGTGAACCGCACCTGATGGTGGGCCTCGTACTGGTCCCGCAGCCCGCGCAGGATCGCGACCGTGTCCTCCACGTTCGGCTCGGGCACCAGAATGGGCTGGAACCGACGTTCGAACGCCGGGTCGTTCTCGATGTTCTCGCGGTACTCGTCCAACGTCGTCGCACCGACGATGTGCAGCTCTCCCCTCGCCAACGCGGGCTTGAGCATGTTACTCGCTCCCATCGACCCCTCCGAGGCGCCCGCACCGACCACCGTGTGTAACTCGTCGATGAACACGACGAGCTTGCCCTGGTTCTTGCGCAGCTCGTCGAGCAGTTTCGTCATGCGTTCCTCGAAGTCACCGCGGTAACGCGTACCCGCCACCATGGCGGCGATGTCGAGCTGCACCACGCGCCGGTCGACCATCGACTCGGGCACCTGGCCGTCCACGATGCGCTGCGCGAGCCCCTCCACGATGGCGGTTTTCCCCACCCCGGCCTCTCCGATCAGCACCGGGTTGTTCTTGGTGCGTCGGGACAGCACCTCGACGGTCTGTTCGATCTCGTCGTCCCGGCCCACCACAGGGTCGATCTCACCGTTGTGCGCCATCGCGGTGAGGTCACGTCCGTACTCGTCCAGAGTGGGGGTCTGGCTGGTCTGCGGTTGCTGGCCTCCGTCCCGAACGGCGTTCGGCGGACTCGTCGGCCCGGAGATCGCCTGCCGCATCGTCTCGGGTGTCACACCCGCCTCGTTCAGCATCAGCCCCGCTCTGGAATCGGGGTTGGCCACCAGCGCCAGCAGTATGTGTTCCGGCCCGATGTAGGACGACCGCAGTCCGCGGGAGATCTGGTGGGCGTCCAGCAGGGTGCGTTTCGCCCCCGGCGTGAGCACGGGCGTGCCCCGCGCTTCCTGGCGGCGTTCCGCGGCCTCCCGCTCCACCCGCTCGGCCAACGCGTCCGGATCGGCCCCTACACGTTGGATCAGCTCCCGGCTCCCGGGCACCCTGGTCGCCGCCCACAGCAGGTGGGTGGAGTCCAGCTCCCGATGCCCCCACTCCCCGACCTGGCGGACGGCCGCCGATACCAGCGCGATCGCCTGCTCGCTCATCAGGCGCGTGATCCCAGCCGCGTGTGGCCGCCGACCCGGCATGGCGTTGCCGAAGAACTGGGCGAGCAACGAATCGAACGGACTCGGACCGGGGTCGGCCCCGAAGAAGCCGGTCATCGACACACTCCTTTGCGACGACGTTCGTCCTGCATGCGGGCCTACCCGGTCGACCGCACCGTCAACCGTTCAGGAGACATAGCGGCGGGCGGGAGAGTGTCGCTGCGACTCCTCCAACGACTGCAATCCCTCCTCCACCGACGCCGGAACCACCCGCCGTTCCGACAACACCCACGGCAGTCCTCGCACCGCCTCCACCACCGCACCGAGCGTGGCGGCGTCCTTCGGCGCCGAGCCGAGGATGTCGAGGGTGCGACGCGCGGCCGATCGGGCGGGTCGGCGTAACCACAACGTCCACAGCGTGTTGCGGATGCCGAGTTGACGGCGCCGCCGCGGATCCCGAACGCGGGACGGCGCGTGGTGGATCACGATGTCGGGGTCCCAGCACATCCACCAGCCGTGCGCGGCGAGGTCGATGGCGAGCAGCTCCTCCTCACCGCCGAGCCACATTCGCGGGGAGAACCCGCCGACCTGGCGGAACGCCTCGACCCGGAACGTCGTGAGACCGGCCATGACACCGAGCAACGCGGGCCCCGGCAACCAGTCCGGTCCCCGTACGGGAGAGTCCCGCAGCTCCGGGGTGATGGGGTCCTCGACGAGGTCGGGCTCCACCAGGCAGCGGCCGGTCACCGACGCGAGGCCGGGATAGGTGTCCAGCAGATCCGCCGCACGAGTGAGCGCACCCGGCTGCCAGCGGGTGTCGTCGTCACAGAAGGCCACGTACGGTGTCCGGACCTGCCGCACCGCGAGGTTCCGGGCGAGCGCGCCGAGATTGCGGTCGCAGCGCAACAGCGACACGTGCGGGAAGACGGTGGCGACCGCATCGGCGGTGCCGTCGGCCGACGCGTTGTCGGCGACCACGATCGGCGCGGCGTCGGGCAGGGACGTCATCGCCTCAAGCGTCCGCAACACCTCGTCCCGACGGTTATGAGTGATCACCACGACCGTGACACGGTTCATGCCAGCTCCTGGATCTGCTGCTCGACGTGCTGAGGAAGCGCGCGACGGGCGCCCAACGCGCGGGGCAGACGGCGAAGCGCGCCCGCTGCCGCGACCGGATCGCGCAGCAGGCCCCCGGCCGCTCGTACACAGTCACCGACCGGACGCCGCATCCACGTGATGAGCGCGTTGTTGCGGCGTTCGATCCGCCGCCGCCACGCCGCGGGCGGCCGGACCGACGACGGATGGTGGTATGCCCGCAACCGGTCGACGTAGCACAGGCCCCAACCCCTGGCGGCGAGGTCGTAGGCGAGCAGTTTCTCCTCGGCACCGAAGTACAGCAGCGGATTGAACCCGCCCGCGTCGAGGAACGCGCTGCGCCTCACGATCGCCGAACACGCCAGGAATCCCAGAACCACCGGCCCCGGTAGGTCCGGGCTCGTCCCCAAGGGGCTGTCGGCCATCAGGTCGCACACGGGGTCACGCCGCGCCTCCGGACCGACGAGCGTGGTCGCGGCGACGAGCCCCAATCGGGGGTAGGCGTCGAACAGCACCTCGGCCTGGGACAACGCGCCCTGCTCCCACCACGAGTCGTCGTCGCAGAACGCCACGTACGGCGTGTCGGCGGCCTCCACGCCGAGGTTGCGTGCGGCCATCCCCACGTTCTCGGGCAGGCGGATCAGCCGCACACCGGGGAACTCGTCGCGCACCCGTCTCGCCGTGTCGTCGCGCGAACCGTTGTCCGCCACGATGATTCGAGGAGACGGGCGCAGCTCACACAGCCTCGTCAGTGTGCGGGCGAGGTCGTCCGCGCGGTTCCTCGTGGCGATCACGACCGTCGTCCTCATCGCAACACCTCACCCAGTAGCTCGGCGACCAGCGTTCCCCGGCCGCCCGGGGACGTGCACCGCCAGGGCTTGTCGGACAGGCACCAACTCCACCAGTGGTCGAGCATCTCCGGACACACCTCCTCGGCGGGGATGACGGCGGGCCAGCCGAGGGCGTTCGCCTGCGCCGTCACCTTGCCGCCACCCGCGACCGGGTCCACCGCCAACACGGGCACTCCGGAACGCAGGGCGAGCACCAGCCCGTGCATACGAGTGGTCACCACGACGTCGAAGCGAGCCACCAGGGAGGAGAACTGGTCGGGTGAGGCGCAGTGCCGCCAATCGGCCGTGTCGAGCCGGGTATCCAGGTTCACTCGCGCGCAGTCGAGGTCCGTGACCCAGTTCAGCAATGTCTTGTGCACCTGTTCATGCCGGCGGCGACCGCCGTACTCGTGCTGCCCGGGCGCGAGCATGATCGCCGCGGCCGGTACCGGTTCGGTGTACGCGCCGTACGACAGGTCGGGCTGCGGCTCGCCCAGTCCGTCCCGGGCGAGGATGCGGTGGAAACCCGCCGCGGCGGCGTTACGTGGATCGATCACCGACACCCCGACCGCGATCCGACGGCAGGTGGGATAACGCCGATGCAGCCACTCCACCTGTTCGCCGTGCACGGGCCCGCACGCGAAGACCACGTGGGTGTAGTGCGCCGGGTCGGCACTGTCGAGATGGAGTGCTTCAGGGAACAGTGCCGGACTCCACGCGGTGTCCACGGCGATGCCCGCGCTGACGAGTGCGTCGCCGACACGACGCATGCTCAGCACATCACCGGCCGTCGCCTCCCCATGGAGGAAACTCGGCCATCCGGTCACCAGCACGCGCATGTCGGCCCTAGTACCCGGCGCCGGAGCGTTTCACACCGAACCGGCAGGGTAATCGAGGCCTCATGGTTACTCGGGATGAACACGTTTTGGTGGCCGGTGGTGCGGGATTCATCGGGTCCCATGTCTGCGAACATCTTCTGAGCACCGGAAATCGAGTGACCTGTGTGGACAGTCTGGTGACGGGGGACATCACCAATGTGTCTTCTCTCCTCGAAGATCCACATTTCCGATTCGTCGAATTCGATATCGCCCGCCCGCTTCGCGAATGGCCCGGACTGGAGCCACCCGGTTCCGTGTTGAACCTGGCCTCCCCGGCCTCGCCGAAGGACTACCAGCGCCTGCCGATCGAGACGCTGCGCGTGGGCTCTCGGGGAACGGAACACACACTGGAATTCGCCGTCCTGCACGACGCCCGATTCGTGTTGACGTCGACGAGCGAGGTGTACGGCGACCCGCTGGAGCACCCTCAGCGGGAGACGTACCGGGGCAATGTCAATCCGATCGGCCCGCGCAGCATGTACGACGAGGCCAAGCGCTACGCCGAAGCGCTCACCATGGCCTACCACCGGGAACTGGGCGCGGACGTGGCGATCGCCCGCATCTTCAACACCTACGGGCCACGGATGCGCGCCGACGACGGCCGGATGATCCCGAACTTCATCACCCAGGCACTGTCCGGGGCACCACTCACCGTGGCGGGAACGGGAACGCAGACCCGTTCGGTGTGCTATGTCGACGACACCGTGGCCGGGCTGCTCGCGTTGTGGCGCAGTGGGCTCACCGGTCCCGTGAACATCGGCAATCCCCACGAGATGACGGTGCGACGAGTGGCCGAGGAGATCCGGGACGTCACGGGGACCACGTCGGAGTTGACATCGATCCCCGGCGCGGTCGACGATCCCCGACGGCGTTGCCCCGACATCACCGTCGCCCGTACCGAACTCGGATGGAGTCCTCGGGTGAGCCTTCGAGAGGGTCTACAACGCACCGTCACTTGGTTCGCCCACTCCGCGAAATCGATTCCGCCGATTTCGCAGGCTTCCCGAACGTCGTGAGAGCGGCATCGTCCTGCCCGTTCTCCGGTCACGGGAGAGCACGGATTCTCCATCACGGTCAGTAGCGACGCCCTGGGGATTTTTCGTGAATCCGTTTAGGCGTCGCTTCAAGGGGTAGCGATGTAGTGCGGGTCGCGCCGGCGACCGATGCCCGATCCGGGAGGTGGGCACGAGTGCGGATACTCGGAATCAACGCCGTCTTCCACGATCCCGCGGCCGCGATCATCGTGGACGGTCGAATCGTGGCCGCAGCCGAGGAAGAGCGGTTCACTCGCCGCAAACACGGAAAATCACCCGTTCCGTTCTCGACGTGGGAATTGCCGGAGAAGTCGGCGGCCTGGTGCCTGGAACAAGCCGGGCTCGATCCCAGCGAACTCGACGCGGTGGCCTACTCCTATGACCCCACGCTGGTGGACGACACGCTCGACGGAGTCGACGCCGGAGGCTGGGAGAAACTGCGCACGCTGTACGCCCGACGGGTGCCCGAGTTCTTGAAGACGGTGTTCCCCGGGCTGGCTCCGGGTGCCGTCCGATTCGTTCGGCACCACGTCGCGCACGCCGCGTCCGCGGCGCTGGCCTCGCCGTTCGGTGACTGCGCGGTGCTCACCTCCGACGGCCGGGGTGAGTCCGAATCGGCGGTGCTCGGCGAGTACCGCGACGGCAAGTTCGTGGAGCTCGCCCACCAGAGCCTGCCCCACTCGCTCGGCTTGACCTACGAGGCCGCGACGGCGCATCTGGGTTTCCGACGCTCCAGCGACGAGTACAAAGTGATGGCTCTCGCCTCCTACGGCACTCCCCGATTCACGGAGGAGCTGCGGGAGCTGGTCTTCGCCTCCGGCGACGGCGGTTTCCGGACCGCTGTCGTGCCGTGGGACCGTTTCGCACCGCCCCGCTCCCAGGACGACTCGCTGCTTCCCGAACACGCCGACCTGGCCGCAAGCGTTCAGCGGGTCACCGAGGAAGTGTTGCTCGACCTCGCGCGGTGGCTGCACGAACGTACCGGGCACACCGACCTGGCCCTGGCGGGTGGTACGGCGCTCAACTGCGTGGCCAACACCCGCCTGTACGCCGAGGGCCCGTTCGAGCGGCTTTGGGTGCAGCCCGCCGCCGGTGACGCGGGAACGGCTCTGGGGGCCGCGCTCCAACTGGCCGCGGATTTCGGTGAATCGGTCGAACCCATGCCGGGAGCCGACCTCGGACGCGGCTGGGACGAGGGCGAACTGAGAGCCTGGCTCGATCGCGCCCGCGTGCCCTACGAACGGTGTGACGACATCGCCGAGACCGTGGCCGAGGCACTGGCCGACGACGCGATCGTGGCGTGGTTTCAGGGTCGTTCGGAGTTCGGCCCGCGCGCGCTCGGCCGCCGCTCGTTGCTCGCCCATCCCGGTAGAGCGGAGAACCTGGAACGCCTCAACGACGTGAAGGGCCGGGAACAGTTCCGTCCCGTGGCACCGATGGTGCTCGCCGACCGTGCCGCCGAGCTGTTCAGCCGTGGACCGATTCCCAGCCCCTACATGCTATTCGTTCACGACGTCTGCCCACAGTGGCAGGACCGAATCCCAGCTGTGACGCATGTGGACGGTACCGCGCGGATTCAGACCGTCGATCGCGCCGACGACCCACTACTGGCGGACATGCTCACCGCTTTCGAGCGCAGGACCGGTCTGCCGACCGTGGTGAACACCAGCCTCAACACCGCCGGCCGACCCATGGTGGACGATCCACGGGACGCATTGGAGTGCTTCGGCTCCGCACCCGTGGACCTGCTCGCCATCGGACCGTTCGCCGTCCGCCGAAAGGGGTGGACACCGTGAGTGGCACCGACCGCGACGCTCCATCCCACACCGTGTCCTACACCGTCGTCGTCCCCACGACCGGACGCGACGAACTGACCACACTGCTGAACGCGCTCGCGCACGGCCGTGGTCCCGCACCCACCGAGGTGGTCGTCGTCGACGACCGGCCCGCCCCACACTGCCGCGAACCCCTGCCCCTGCCGGAACTCGACGTGCCCGTGCGGAGGCTGACCTCGGGCGGTCGTGGCCCGGCCGCCGCCCGCAACGTCGGCTGGCGAGCCGCGGCCGACAACTGGGTCGTCTTCCTCGACGACGACGTCGTCCCCGGTGAGGACTGGCCCGCCCGGCTCGCCGACGATCTCACCGGTCTCGACGACGACGTCGCGGCTTCGGTGGCCCGGATCGTCGTGCCGTTGCCCGGCAGCCGTAGGCCCACCGACGACGAGCGGGACACACTCGCCCTGACGAGGGCACGCTGGATCACCGCCGACATGGCTTACCGGCGCCGAGCGCTGGTCGAGGTGGGAGGTTTCGACGAACGGTTCCCCCGCGCCTATCGGGAGGACGCCGACCTGGCGCTGCGTATCCGCCGCGTGGGCTGGCGGATCGTGGAGGGCACGCGCGTCACCACGCATCCGCCCAAGTCCGGTGATTTCTTCGCCAGTGTGCGCAGGCAGCGTGGCAACGCCGACAACGCGTTGATGCGCGCCAAACACGGCGCCGGTTGGCGGGCGGAGGCCGGTGAAGGTGACGGCAGGCTCGGCAGACACGCGCTCGCCACGCTCGCGGGCGCGTCGGCGCTGACCGCCCTCGCCGCCCGGATTCCGAAAGCGGCGGCACTGGCCGGTGGCCTCTGGGCGGGGCTGACAGCCGAGTTCGCCACCCGCCGCATCGCACCGGGGCCGCGTACGCCTCGGGAGGTGGCGCGGATGGCCGTCACGAGCGCCGTGATCCCGCCCACCGCGTGCGCACACCGGTTGCTGGGCGAATGGCGGGTGCGGCGGGGTCGGGCGGTGCTGTTCGACCGCGACGACACTTTGATCGAAGACGTTCCGTACCTGTCCGATCCCGAGAAGGTGCGGCCGATGCCGAAGGCGGCCGAGGCCCTGTCACTGCTGCGGGAAGCGGGCGTGCCCCTCGGTGTGGTGAGCAATCAGTCCGGCATCGCTCGGGGCCACATCACGCCGGATCAACTACGTGCGGTCACCCGGCGGGTGGACGAGCTGCTCGGCCCCTTCCAGACGTGGCAGTCGTGTCCACACGGTCCCGACGAGAACTGTCCCTGCCGCAAACCCCGTCCCGCCATGGTGTTGCGAGCCGCCGAGGAACTGGGCGTGGATGTCCGGCGCTGCGTCGTCATCGGTGACATCGGGTCCGATGTGGAGGCAGCGCTGACGGCGGGGGCTCGGGCGATCCTCGTACCGACCGCCCGCACCCTGCCCCACGAGATCGAGATGGCCCGCCGGTACGCCACCGTCGCGCCGGACCTTCCGGCGGCGGCGCGAGTCGCGTTGGAGCTGACATGACGGGCCGGGTCCTCGTCGCACGGCTGGACAACATCGGCGACGTGCTGCTGGCGGGACCGGCGGTACGCGCCGTCGCAGCGCGGGCCGAGCACGTGGTGCTGCTGGCGGGGCCGAGGGGACGGGTCGGTGCGGAACTGCTGCCCGGGGTGGACGAGGTCGTGGAGTGGTGTGCTCCCTGGATCGACCTGGAGCCGCCCGAGGTCACCGATGAGTCCGTCGGCGCACTCGTCGAGCGAGTCCGGAAGCTGCGGCTCGACGCGGCACTCGTTCTCACCTCGTTCCACCAGTCCCCGCTGCCGCTGGCGTTGGTGCTGCGGCTGGCGGGGGTGCCGTGGATCGGCGCGATCAGCGACGACTATCCCGGTTCGTTGCTCGACCTTCGGCTTCGGGCCGACGGTGATCCGCCCGAAGCCGAGCGGGCGCTGTCGCTGGCCCGCGCCGCCGGCTTCCCCTTGCCGGACGGCGACGACGGCGCGCTCGCGGTGCGCCGCCCACTCCCCGACACCCGAGCACTGACCGGACCGGCCCCCTTCGTGGCCGTGCACCCGGCGGCGTCGGTCCCGGCACGGCAGCCGACCCCGGAACGCACCGCCGCCATCGTGGCCGCACTCGCCGAAGCGGGACACCGCGTGGTGGTCACGGGTGCTCCCGACGAACGGGAACTGACCGCCCGGGTCACCGCCGAAGCCACAGGTCCGGCCACGGGTCCGGCGCGCGGTGATGCGGCGGAGATCGTCGACCTCGGTGGGGCCACGTCCCTGCCCGAGCTCGCCTCCGTGCTGGCCGCCGCCCGCGTGGTGGTCGCCCCCAATACCGGCCCGGCCCATCTCGCCGCGGCCGTAGGCACCCCCGTGGTGTCTTTATTCGCGCCCGTGGTGCCCAGTGCCCGTTGGGCGCCCTACGGAGTGCCCAGCGTCGTGCTGGGAGACCAGCACGCGCGGTGTGCGAACACCAGGGCACGTCATTGCCCCGTGCCGGGACACCCGTGTCTGGCGATCGACCCGGCGGACGTGGTGGCGGCCGTCGATGCGCTCCTCCCCGGACGCGACGGCGGTCTCGTCGGCGCGGCGACTACTGGAGGTGTGTCGTGATCGAAGAGCATTTCCGAGCACTGAGCGATGCACTGCATCGAATGCGTGCCACGGCGCCGACGATCGAGTCGTGGGCCGATCACCTCGCCGGCGTGCTCACCGGCGGCGGGCGTCTACTGGCGTGCGGGAACGGCGGAAGCGCGGCCGAGGCGCAACACCTCACCGGCGAACTGGTGGGCAAGTTCTACCACGATCGGCAACCGTTGTCGGCCATCGCCCTGCACGCCGACACCTCGGCGGCCACGGCGATCGTCAACGACTACGGCGAGCACGAACTGTACGCCCGGCAGGTGCGGGCACACGGCCGTCCCGGTGACGTCCTCGTGGCACTGTCCACGAGCGGACGTAGCCAGAACGTGGTAACCGCCGCGAAGATGGCCCACGAGCTGGGCATGGTGACGTGGGCGTTGACCGGGCCCGACCCGAATCCACTGACGGCGCTGTGTACCGACGCCATCGCCGTGGACGCCGACAACGTGGCCACGGTGCAGGAGATCCACCTCGTCGTCGTGCACGCGCTGTGCGCACAGCTGGACCGGAGGCTGGGAGTGGTCGCGTGAAGCCGCTCGTGGTGATCGGTGATGCGTTGCTCGACGTGGACATCGAGGGCAGCGCCACGCGACTGTGTCCGGAAGCGCCCGTGCCCGTGGTGGATGTCGAGGGCGAGTGGGTGCGTCCCGGTGGGGCGGGACTCGCGGCAACGTTGCTCGCCACCCGCACCACCCCGGAAGTGGTGTTCGTGACGGCGTTGGGTACCGATGCCACCGGGCACCGGCTCGCGTCGCTGCTAGCCCGCGACGTCGAAGTGCTGCGGTTGCCGTTGGACGGTGAGACGGTCCGCAAGACCCGAGTGCGGGCCTCGGGACAGTCCGTCACCCGGCTGGACACCGGATACGGCCGCGCAGCCGAGGACCCTCTGCCCGCGCGGGTACGACGCGTGCTCGACGACGCGGCGGCGGTGCTGGTGTCCGACTACGGTCGCGGCGTGGCCGCGCATCCCGAGCTGCGACGGCTGTTGACGGAGATCGCCGGGAACACGCCGGTGGTGTGGGATCCGCATCCCCTCGGGCCCGCTCCGGTCCCGGGGGTGACCGTGGCGACACCGAACGAACGCGAGGCGCTGGCCGCGTCCGGTGGGTGTGTCAACGCCGCGAAGGCCGCCGAATTCGTGCGGCGCGACTGGCACTGCCACGCCACGGCGGTGACCTTGGGAGCGAAAGGCGCCGTGTTGGCCGGCCCCGACTCGGCCGCGCCCGTCACGGTGCCGGTGCCGGACGGCGCGGCCCTCACTGCCCAGAGGCTCGACACCTGTGGCGCGGGTGACCGGTTCGCCAGTGCCGCCGTCGCCGCGTTGGCCGACGGCGCCGACATCACCGACGCCGTCGTCTCGGCGGTGGACACGGCTTCCCGGTTCGTCGCCGCGGGCGGCGCCTCGGCTCTGTCCGTGCAAGACACCGCGCACCGGAACGAGCCCGACGCCACCGGCGTCTCCGGGCACTCGGCGTTCGACCTCGCCGAACGCGTACGCAGACGTGGCGAGCGGCTCGTCGCCACGGGCGGTTGTTTCGACCTGCTGCATGCCGGGCACGTGAGCCTGCTGCGGCAGGCGAGGGCACTCGGCGACGCGCTCGTGGTGTGTGTCAACTCCGACGATTCCGTGCGGCGGCTCAAAGGGCCCGGACGTCCGGTCGTCACCGCCACCGACCGGGCCCGACTGCTGGCCGAACTGTCCTGTGTAGACGCAGTGGTGGTGTTCGAGGAGTCGGCGCCGTCCGCTGTTCTGGAACGGCTGCAGCCCGACGTGTGGGTCAAGGGAGGCGACTACGCGGGCGGGGAACTTCCTGAGGCCGAGGTGGTGCGCCGCCACGGCGGCGAGGTGGTGCTGGTACCGACCGTGGACGGCTACTCCACCACCCGGCTGTTGCAGGAGGCGAACCGCTGACCGAGGACGACGGTCGCGGGAAAAGGGAAAACGGTGAACGACCGGGAACCGGGAACAAGGAGGCACGATGAAAGTTCTGATCAGCGGCGGGTCGTCGGGGCTCGGCGCCGCGACGGTCCGGGAGGTCCTCGACGCGGGCGGCACACCGCTCGTACTCGACAGGGAGCCTCCCGCGGTCGAGATGGACTCCCGGGTGGACTACGTGTGCGCCGACCTCGCCGACACCCCCGCCACCGAGAGCGCCGTGCGTGAACTGGCCGAACGCGCGGGTGGACTCGACGCCGTGTTCACTGCCGCGGGCATCGACACCCCGGGCCGCCTGGACACGATCTCCACCAAGGAGTGGGAACGCATCGTGCAGGTCAACCTGCTGGGCACCGCCGCCGTCGTGCGAGCCGCCCTGCCCTACCTCGAACAGTCGCGCGGCACCGTGGTGACGTGTTCTTCCACGCTGGGGCTGCGCTCGGTGTCCGACGCCACCGCGTACTGCGCGTCCAAGGCCGGTGTCGTCGGTTTCACCCGCGCGCTCGCCGCCGAGACCGCGGGCCGGATCGGTGTCACGTTGCTGGTACCCGGTGGCATGGACACCGCGTTCTTCGACGACAGGGACGACCAGTACAAACCTCCGCCGGACGCGAAACTCAACCGGCCCGAGAACGTGGCCAAGGCCGTCCTCCACGCCCTGCGGCAACCGGTGGGTTGCGAGGTCAGGGAGATGGTGGTCTGCCACTCCGAAGAGGGGTCATGGCCGTAACACTCGTGTTGCGCGCGCTCGGGCTCGGCGACCTGCTGACCTCCGTGCCCGCGCTCCGCGCCCTGCGCAGGGCGCGGCCGGACGACGAGATCGTGCTGGCCGCGCCCGCGCCGCTGGCTCCTCTGGTGGGGTTGCTCGACGCCGTGGATGTCCTGCTTCCCACTCCGAGACTGGGCGCGTTGCGGCGCAGCGCCGCCGACGGTGCGCTGCCCCGTCCCGATCTCGCCGTGAACCTCCACGGCAGGGGTCCGCAGAGCATCGCCGACCTGCTGGACACGGACCCTGGAAGGCTCATCACCCACCGGCATCCGGACCGTCCTCGGCTCGACGGCCCCGCTTGGAGGGACGACCTGCACGAGGTAGCGCGGTGGGGTGCGTTGTTGGCCTACCACGGCATCCCCGTCGACCCGGGAGAGCTGTGGGTCTCTCCCCCACCCGAGCCGAGCCCCGCGCCGGGAGCGGTGGTGATCCACCCCGGAGCGGCCTTCCCGGCCCGGCGTTGGCCGCCGGAACGGTTCGCCGCCGTCGCCCGAGCCCTCGCCGACGACGTCAGTGCTGCGGTGGGCCCGGCCCCTCCCGTCATCGTCACCGGCAGCGAGGCGGAACGCCCGCTGGCCGTCGACGTCGCCGAAAGGGCGGGACTCGGCCACGAGGCCGTGTTCGTGGGCCAGGACCTCGCGGGCCTGGCGACACTCGTGGCCGGTGCCTCACTGGTCGTCTGCGGAGACACGGGCGTCGGCCACCTCGCCACCGCTTTCGGGACCCCGTCGGTCCTGCTGTTCGGACCGACCTCACCGGACTGGTGGGGACCGCCCGCCGAACGGCCGCAGCACGTGGTGCTGTGGGCGGGCACGGTCGGCGATCCACACGCGCAGACCCCGGACCCGGGACTGCTGCGGCTCACCGTGCCTGCCGTGACCGAGGCGGCACGGACGCTGCTCGTCGGAGGTGTTCCATGTCGGACCAGTCGGACCAGCACCACGGACTCCCCGCCCGGCCGGGGGAACCCGCACGAGCGGACAGGCTCACGGTCGGTGTCGTCGGTATGGGTTACGTCGGACTGACCAGCGCCGCTTGTCTGGCCCACCTGGGCCACCGAGTGACGGGCGTGGACATTGACGCCGACAAAGTGGCTCTGCTCAGTCGCGGCAAGGTGCCCATCGCCGAACCCGACCTCGACGAGCTGGTGACCGAACGCCTCGCCGACGGCTGCCTGGCGTTCACCACCGACCTCTCCGAACTGGCCTCGGCCGAGCTCGTCCTACTCTGCGTGCCGACGCCGGTGGCTTTCGACGGTACGGCCGACCTACGGGCTTTCGACGCCGCCGTCGAGACATTGTCCGATGTGCTCCGGCACGATTGCGTCGTGGTGATCAAATCGACCGTCCCGGTCGGGACCACGGAGCGCACGGCCCACACGCTGGGCCGGGCCGCGGTCAGTAACCCCGAGTTCCTCAGAGAGGGCCATGCCGCCTACGACTTCCTGCATCCCGACCGCATCGTGATCGGCGCGACCGAGGACGAGGCCGCCGACCGGGTGGCCGCGCTCTACGACGAGATCTCCGCGCCCGTGCTGCGTACCGATCCGGCCAGCTCGGAACTGGGGAAGTACGCCAGTAACGCCTTCCTCGCGCTGAAGGTGTCCTACGTGAACGTGCTGGCCGAACTCTGTGAACGACTGGGTGCCGACATCGTCGACGTCGCCGAGTCCATGCGCCTGGACCCGCGTATCGGGTCGGCGTTCCTCTCTCCCGGCCCCGGTTGGGGAGGTTCCTGCCTGCCGAAGGACACTCGCGCGCTGCTGCGCACGGCCGGGCAGGCCGGGGTGGACTTCGCCGTCCTGGCCGGTGCGATGGCGGCCAACCGTCGGCAACACGAGCGAGTGGTGGAGAAAGTGCGGGAAGCGGTCACGGGCTCCCCCAACGGCTCGCTCCACGGCCTGCGGCTGGGCCTGCTCGGGCTGGCTTTCAAGGCGGGCACGGACGACGTGCGGGAGTCTCCGGCGCTGGCCGTCGCCACGCTGCTGGCCGAGGCGGGTGCCGTATTGACCGGTTACGACCCGGGTGTGAACCGGACGACGGACATGAGGCCGGTGCACGTGGTGGACGATCCGACGCTCGTCGCGAAGGACGCCGCCGGTCTCGTGCTGCTGACGGAATGGCCGGAGTTCCGGACACTCGACTGGGCTCAGTTGGCGGAGCTGACCGAGCACCCCACGATCGTGGACACCCGGAACCTGCTCGACACCGAGACCGTGACGCGGGCGGGCTTCGCATACCACCGCCTGGGCCGGTGAGAACGCGACCCAGGCGGTGGAACCGAACGATATTCACGAATAATAATCGCGGGAAAACGAATAATATTCACACCGCGTTGCACTACACCGAGATCTTCACGGCGGGAACCCTCGACGAACTCTTTCGCGCGAATCCACCGACCTACCTCAGCCAGACAATCTAGACACTGACTATTTCAACACCAAGCCAACGAAAACAACAGAAGAATTCACCCGATCAGTCACGGGAGATGTTCTCAACCGTGTTCCCCACATCGGCATCCGACAGTTCCCGAGCAGCGTCGGCCTGAGCCACGATACCGACCAATTCTTCCTCCTGAACCACGGGAAGACGCCGCAGCCGATGCCGGGACATCTTCTCCAACGCCACGGAGACGTCCTCGTCCGGCCCCACCGAAACGACGTCGTCCTGGGCCAGCTCACCGGCGTGTATGGCCACCGGATCCTTGCCCTCGGCCAGCACTTTCACCACGATGTCGCGGTCGGTGAGCACACCCTTAAGCTTGTGGTCCTCCCCCTCGATAGGGAGGGAGCCGACTCCCTCGGAAGCCATTCTGCGAGCCGCCCGCGACACCGTCTCGCTGGTCTCGACGATGGCCGGATCACTGGTCATGATGTCCCGAACTCGTGTCACCAAAGCTCACTCCTTGCGTTGCGAGAATCCTTCCTTCAGGGAATCCCCGCGTTTTTTGGCCTTTGCACATTGCGCCGTCCGGGCTAGTCTTTGGGCAGTCGGGCGGTTGAGTAGGCAACGGCCGGACTTAGTTTCGACCAATCGGTTGATGTGGACACCGCTGGAGGTGCCGTGTCCGAACTAGCAATACCCAATTCACTATTGGGCCTAACCACCGAGTGTTATGGAGAAGCAGGTGTTGTTGTCACAGTGAGCGGCGAGATCGACCTCAGCACGAGGGACGAACTCGCCGAACACCTGAACACGGCGCTGGACGCCGTGTCGCCGACCCAGCCCCTCATCGTGGACCTCAGCGAGGTCACGTTCCTGGGGTCGGCAGGACTGGCTTTACTGCTGGACACACAGGACGTCGCCGTGCGGAGGGGAGTTCTCCTCCGGGTGGTCGCCACTCAGCGTGCGGTCCGGAGACCGGTCGAGGCCGTGGGCCTGGCCGACGCGTTGCCGTTGCACGCGACGGTCGAAGAGGCCATAGCCGACGTTCCCGTGCCTCGAAGCGGGAACGAACTGGTCGGACTGCCGCTTCAGGTGGACTCGGCGATTCTCTGAGCGCGGGGTTGCCTTCGCCGCGGCGGTCGCGGCGAAGGCGGCTCGGCCGCTTCACTGAACAAGATTCACTGAACAAACGGCCGAGTAGGCACTACTGTGCGGATATGACCCGCGCTACAGCTCTCGCGGCAGCGTCCACGTTCCTCACCGGCCACGCCCGTCTGCTCGACCGACACCGATACGGATTCCTCGTGGGCCGTGGCGATCCCCAGGCGACGCTGTCCGCGCTCGCCGCGTACCGCAACGCCGACGGCGGCTACGGTCACGGCCTCGAACCCGACCTGCGTTCGCCCGAGAGCCACTCGGCCGGACAACGGTGTGGGCTTTTGTGCGAGGTCCGTGTCGTCGGGTGAATCCACAGCGCCATGCTGACATCCCGTGCAACCGGTTTCTCCAGCCGTGAGTAGCGCGCCCGCCACTCACGGCCGGAGGAATCACCGCAGGAACTAGAAACGCAGGTTCGCCAGGTAGTCGTACCCGACCTTCGCGGTGTTCAGCGGATCGGCCGGGTCGTCGTGCTCGACGATGTACTGCTTCATCGGCCCGATCCAGGTGCGGCGGAACAGCGTGGGCCAGTCGATGGTGCCCGTGCCGACATCGGCCCAACCGCCGTCCTCGCCGCGGTCCTTGACGTGGAACTGTTGCACCCGCCCGAACCGGCGGTAGTACTCCACCACCGGGTCGGCACCGGCCACCACGAGCCAGTACAGGTCGTACTCCAGGTGCACGTTGCGAGGGCTGGTGCGCTCGGCGATCACATCGATCGGCCGGACACCGTCGATGGCCTGGTACTCGTGGTCGTGGTTGTGGTAGCCGTAGGAGATCCCCGCCTTGCGGAACGCCGCCGCGGCCGCATCGAGCCTGCCCGCGAACGCCCGCCATTCCTCCAGCGTCGAGAAGTCGGCGTAGGCGCAGGCCGCCTTGCGGTAGCCAATCGTCCTCGCGTCTTCGATGAGCTCGTCAACGTCGGCGCCGTCGAAGTCGACGTGTGCCGAGGTCGCCTTGAGGTGATAGCGGTCGAGCAGTCGCCGGAACTCGGCGGCCGACCGGCCGTAGGTGCCCGCGAGTTCCACGGTGCGGTAACCGATGTCGGCCAACGCCTCCAGCGTGCCCTCCAGATCGGCCTCGAACAGGTTGCGAAGGGTGTAGAGCTGGATGCTGATCATCTGCTTGGGGATACGCCTGCCGTACCACCCCCAGTCGGCGTGTGCCGTGCCGCTCATGGCTCCGGCGAGCCCCACGGCCGCCGCGGCTCCCGCCGCGGTGCGGAACATCGCTCTGCGGGACAGCCTGGTGTCTCTCATCGCGTCTTTCAGTTCCTCTCCGTGCTGAACGCGGCATCGAACGCCGCCTCGGGCTTGTCGAACAGCTGTCCGCGGATATAGGTGACGGCCTCGGCAGCCCCTCGCAGCCGGTCCATGCCCGCGTCCTCCCACTCCACCGAGATCGGCCCGGTGTAGCCGATGGCGTTCAGGGCTCGAAACGCGCTCTCCCAGTCCACGTCGCCGTGTCCGGTGGACACGAAGTCCCAGCCCCGGCGTGGGTCGGCCCACGGCAGGTGCGAACCGAGCCTGCCGTTGCGACCGTCGAACCGCTTCTTCGTGTCCTTGCAGTCCACGTGGTAGATGCGGTCGGCGAAGTCGAGGATGAAACCGACCGGGTCGAGGTCCTGCCACACGAAGTGCGACGGATCCCAGTTGAGACCGAACGCGGGGCGATGGTCCACGGCCTCCAGTGCCCGTTTGGTGGTCCAGTAGTCGTAGGCGATCTCGCTCGGATGCACCTCGTGCGCGAACCGCACCCCCACCTCGTCGAAGACGTCGAGGATCGGATTCCAACGACGTGCGAAGTCGGCGTACCCGTCCTCGATCATCTCGGCGGACACGGGTGGGAACATCGCCACGTACTTCCAGATCTTGGAGCCGGTGAAGCCGACGACGGTGTCGACCCCAAGCTTCGCGGCGGCCCTGGCGGTGTCGGCCATCTCGGCCGCGGCCCGCTGCCGCACGCCCTCGGGATCACCGTCACCCCAGATACGGGCGGGAAGGATGTTGCGATGCCGCTCGTCGATCGGGTCGTCGCACACCGCTTGGCCCACGAGATGGTTGGAGATGGTCCACACTTTGAGACCGTAGGAATCGAGCAGCTTCAGCCGGTTCGCTACGTAGTCCTCTTCGGACAAAGCTCGGTCGACCTCGAAGTGGTCGCCCGAGCAGGCGATCTCCAGCCCGTCGTACCCCCATTCCGACGCGAGGCGGCACACTTCCTCGAACGGCAGGTCGGCCCACTGGCCCGTGAACAGCGTTACCGGTCGGCTCATCGTCGAGCTCCTTCGTCGATCCCTTGCAGTTTCAAAAGAAGGTCACGTACATCGGTGGCCGCGATACGGCCCTTGGATTCCACTAAGGACGGTACGGCCGGGTCGGAGCAGAGCAGCACGGGTCCGTGCTCTGGGGAATCGGGCAGCCGACCGTGGGAACCGCGAACCCACCTCGGGTCAGTGGGGACCACGTTCATGGCGTAACGCAGCCCGACCTTCTTGCGCACCAGGTTCAGCCCCGCCTTCGCCTTGGCCAGCGAGTCGGTGGGGTCGAAGAACAGCTCCGCGGGGTCGTAGCCGGGTTTGCGGTGGATCTCCACACCGCGCGCGTAATCCGGCGCACGGTCGTCGTCGAGCCAGTAGTAGTAGGTGAACCAGGCGCGTGGTTCGGCCACCGCCACGAACTCCCCCGCCCGCTCGTGGTCGATCCCGTAACGCGCCTGGGCCTCGCGGTCCAGGACCTCGTCCACCCCGGTCAGGTTCTCGACGATCTTGCGGACTCTTTCCAGGTCCTTCTCGTCGGCGACGTAGACGTGGGCGACCTGGTGGTCGGCCACGGCGAACGCCCGCGAGGTCCACGGGTCCAGGTACTCCATTCCGTCCTGGGTGTAGACCTCCAGCAACCCCTCCCTGCGCAACGCGCGGTTGATGTCCACCGGTGTGTCCACGGACGTGATGCCGTACTCCGACAACACCACCACCGTGGAACCCGAGTTCTCGGCGTCGCGCAGCAACGGCGCCAACGCGGCGTCGACCTCCCTGGCCGCCTTCGCCGCCTGCGGGGAGTCGGGCCCGTGACGTTGCAGGTCGTAGTCCAGATGCGGCACGTACGCCATCAGCAGATCCGGGTTGTCGGTGCGCAGGATCCGCCGCGTGGCTCCCACGATCCATTTCGACGACGCGATGGACGCCGTGGGACCCCAGTACTGGAACAGCGGGAACTCCCCGAACTCGGCGGTGAGCGCGTCGTGCAGATGCGGCGGACGTACGTAGCAGTCCGGTGACTTACGCCCGTCGGCGTGGTAGATGGGTCGGGGCGTGACCGTGATGTCGGTGGTCATGCCCATCGCGTACCACCAGCACACGTTCGCGGCGGTGTAGTCGGGATACGCGGCGCGCGCGGTCTCCCACACCTTCGGCCGCTGCACGAGCCTGTTGTGCTGACGCCACAGGTAGATCTCGCCGAGGTCGCGGAAGTACCAGCCGTTGCCGACGATGCCGTGTTCGGCAGGCAGCGTCCCGGTGAGGAAGGTCGACTGCGCACTACAGGTGACCGCGGGCAGCACCGTACCGAGTTCGGCCTCCCAACCGCGCTCGGCGATCTTCGACAGGTTCGGCATGTGCCGAAGCAGCGCGGGAGTCAGGCCCACGACGTCGAGCATCAGCAGTTTCCTCATACGGCTACCTCCGTGCGCGCCCAGCGCAGTTCTTCGGCGATTCCGGTGGCCAGGTCGGTTCGATGGGCTCGGGGCAGGACCGACCAGGTGTAGGTCTCGACCTCGATGTGCGGCAGCTCGCCCCGGTCCGCGGCCAGCGCCGCGACCGCACCCGTCAGCACGTCGGTGGTGGATCTCAACGGCGGCTCCGGCCGCGCATGCAGGGGCACGTGGAAGTGCACCCGCCACGGACCGTTTCTCGGCAGGTCCGTCAGCGCCCGGTCGAGGTCGTCCGCGGCGAGTACCTCACCGGATGCGGAGAGTTCCCGCACCTGGTGGAGGTATCGGGGTTCGACGAACTCGGCCAGCGCGGCCCGGGCCGCGGGGTCGGCGGGGTCGTCGACGTGGAGTGCTGCCGACGCCTGCACCTTCACCACGTCGAGCCCGGCCTCGCGGATGCGCCGGACCTCCTCGGCCGGGTCCGCGAACGACACGGCCAGATGGCAGGTGTCCAGGCACACGCCCACGTATTCGGGATCGACCCGGCCCGACAGCCACGACACGGCGTCGGCGACGGTGTCGAGCACACACCCCGGCTCGGGTTCCACCGCCAACCGCAGCGGTTTGCCCAGCCGCCGCGACACCGTACGGGCGTGGTCGGTCACCTCGGCGAACATCGCCGCCGCGCGGTCGTCCTCGGCCGTGTCCCACGGTTCTCGCCACGCCAACGGCAAGGTCGAGATGCTGCCGTAGTCGGCGTCCTCGTGCAGCAGGTCGGCCAGTACCGTCAGGCAATCACGGGTGTAGTGCGCCCGGCGCGGGTCGGTCCACGTCGGCACGTACACCGAGTGCTTGACCACGGCGTCGTGGAAACCGCCGTACGGGAAAGCGTTCAGCGTCTGCACACCCAGGCCCCTGGCCTTCAGTTCACCGGCCAGCCGAGCCCGGGCCGCGGCGTCGGAGGCGAGCGCGGAAGCCACCTCGGCGGCCAGCCACAGCCCCACACCCAGCACATCGACACCGAGTTCCTCCCGCACTGGGGTGGCGTAGGTGTCGAGCTGCGCGACGATGCCGTCGAGGTCCTCGGCGGGATGGACGTTCGTACAGTACGAGAGCACGGTTCACTTCCTCGCGCCGCGCAACACCGAGTTGCCCTCGAACGTCTCCGCGTTCGGTGCGGCCTCCGGCAACGGGTCGAGCATCAGTTTTCCGCTCTGCCCGTAGAACTCCACGGGGTTTCCCCACAAGACTTTGTCCACATCGGATTCGGAGAAACCCGCCTCCAACATCGCCTTGCCCGTGCGGTAGGTCTTGAGCGGGTCCGAACGCCCCCAGTCGGCGGCGGAGTTCACCAGCATCCGCTCGGTGCCGTACTCTTGGAGGATCGACACCATGCGGTGCTCGTCCATCTTCGTGTCGGGGTAGATGGAAAAACCCATCCAACAACCGGACTCGGCCACAAGGCCGACAGTGACCTCGTTGAGGTGGTCCACCACCACCAGGGACGGGTCGATACCGGACTCGCGCACCACGTCGAGGGTGCGCTTGGTCCCCGACAGCTTGTCGCGGTGCGGCGTGTGCACCAGCACGGGAAGCTCGTGTTCGATCGCGAGGCCCAGCTGGTGGGTGAACACCTTCTCCTCCGCCTCGGTCATCGAGTCGTAGCCCACCTCGCCGACGGCCACGACGCCGTCCTTGGCGAGGTAGCGCGGCAGGACGTCGAGCACCTCGACACAGCGGGGATCGTTGGCCTCCTTCGGGTTCAACGCGATCGTGCAGTGGTGGCGGATGCCGAACTGTGACGCGCGGAACCGTTCCCAGCCGATGAGCCCGTCGAAGTAGTCGGTGAACGATCCGACGTTCGTGCGCGGCTGCCCGAGCCAGAACGCCGGTTCCACGAGAGCACGGACGCCCGCGGCGTACATGTCCTCGTAGTCGATGGTGGTGCGCGACGTCATGTGGATGTGCGGATCGAAAATCCTCATCGGACGGGCCCCTCCTCGCGGGTGACGGAGCCGAGCGCGAGAATCGCCTCGGCGTCGGCGGGCACGGCACGACCCGCGGCCTTCCTCTCGGCCGCGTAGTCACTGACCATGCGTTGCAACTCGGCATCACAGCGACGGGCCAACCCGGACACCGCCGCCGTCGGAACTCCGGTGAACAGGCACTTGAGCACACCGTGTCGCCAGTTGTGGTCGTCGAGCCGGTCGGCGGCGAACGGCCCGAGCGCCGCCGCCACGAGGCCGGTGTCGTTGGCCCGCAGCGCATCGGTCACCAGCCGCACCCCGGCCTCGACGACCTGCGCGTCCTCGGTCGGCAACAGGTGCAGGTTGCGGAGGACACCGCGCCGCTCGGCACCGTCGCCGTAGCGGTACAGCTGCTCGACCTCCTCGACCAGCACATCGGCGTCCAGCACCGACGCCAGTGCCGCCAACAGCCTGCCCCGGGCACGGTCGTCCACGGTGCCGTACACGAATCCGTTGGCGTCGACTTCCGGACGCACGGGCCCACGACCGACCTTGCGGCCCACGGCCGGGAACAACGTCCGAATACGGGTGGGTTCCGCGCGGACGGCCGCCTCCGCGTCGACCACCCAGTCGGCCGCGTCCAGCGCTGTCTTCGCACGCCGGGCGACATCGGGCGCGGCGTGGCTGTGCCGGGGCAGCTCTACCGAGGCCAGACCGGCGTAGCCGACCTCGGCCAACGCTCCCAGCGTCTCGGCGAGGTCCAGTTGCCCCTGCCCGAACTCCAGGTGTTCGTGCACACCGGGCAACATGTCGTCCAGTTGCACGTTGAACAGCAGGTCCCCGGCCTTACGCACGCATTCGGCCGCGCTGACCGGTTCCACGGCGACGCAGTGTCCGACGTCGATCGTGATGCCCAGCCGTTCCGGGTCGCCCAACTCCTCCCGCAGCCGCAGGACCTGGTCGAGGTGCTGCACGTAGTGGCCGGGTTCGGGCTCCAGCGCGAACCGGGCCCGCGTACCGTCCGTACCGTCCAACACGGCCGCCACGCCGTCGAGCAGTCGCCGCCACGCGGTGTCGTCGTCGAGACCCGGCGGGGCCACTCCCGACCAGAACGACACGCAGTCCGCGCCCAGGTCCTCGGCGATCTCGGCGGCCCGGCGCAGGAAGTCCACCCGCGAACCGGGTTCGTCGGACAACAGGGTCGGTTGATGTTTGCGCCACGGGTCGAGCAGGAACCGCGCCCCGGTCTCCACCACCACGCCGAGCTCGAGCTCGGCCAGCCGCGCCGCGACCCGCCGGGTCTGTGTCGCCACGTCGTCGGCGAACGGGTCCAGGTGCGCGTGGTCCAACGTCAACGCCACCCCCGAATAACCGAGGTCGGCGATGACGGCCAGGGCGTCGTCGAGCCGGTGATTGGCGAAACCGTTGGTGCCGTAACCGAATCGCAGTGTGCTCACGTCGGGCTCACCTTCCTCGCGAGTCGTCGGGCCAGTGGTAGAGCCGTCGCCAGAAAGGCCGCGGAACGCACGGCACCGTGCCGTGCCGCGACGGTGGCTTGCAGCGGGACCATGCCGTGGATGCCGGCCTTCGTGGCCTGGCGCGCGTGCCGGGCCGACGGTTCCCGCAACGCCGCGTACTGGGCCCTGCCCACGGAGGTCGCGTAGGTTCCGGCCAACACCGCCGTGAACGCACGACGCAACCGACCACCGGATCGCCGGGCCCCACCGGTCCCCCGGGTCGCCAACGTGGTCGCGGCCGCTGTCGTCGTGAGAGCACCGCCCGCCGTCCCCGGCGAGGTGCCGTGGACCTCCCCGGCCGACAGCGCGGTGACACCCAGGGTGTGCACGCCGAGCGCCGCCGCCGCGGGCAGGGCCGTGCGTTCCCCGCCGCCCGCGCCGAGCAACACGTCCAGTGCCCGACACGCGGCCATGCCGACCGGGCCGAACGCGGTGCCCTTCAACACTGTGTCGTAGGCCCAGACACAGGCGGCCAGAGGCACCGCGGTGCGCCATGCCCGGGCACCGCCGCCGAGCCGGGCGAGCACGAGCCCCGCTGCGGTGAGCGCGCTGCCGGTGGCCAGGGCCGCGCCCGCGCTCACCCGTCCGGACGGGATGGGCCGTTCCGGACGCTCCACGGCGTCCAGGTCTCGGTCGGCCCAGTCGTTGAGCGCCATACCCGCCCAGTAGAACGCCGCCGACGCCGTGGGCAGCAACAGGCGTCTGCCCCGCAGTGGTGTCCCGGCCGCCGCACCACCGGCCACGGTGTCACCCACGACCGTCAGGGCGGCCGGTGCCCGGACGAGTTCGACGTAGGCGCTCACAGCGTGCCCGCCCACGACACGAGCTCGGCGAACTGTTCGCCGAGCCGATGCTCCTCGGTACCCATCGGGTCCTTGAAGAAGAACGCCAGCGCTCCCAGCGGTCCAGTGTGCCGCGCGGCGTGCGCGGCCGCCGTGAACCGTGCCAGGTCGAGCACCAATGGAGCGGCGAGGGAGGAGTCGTAGCCGGTCCACGTGAACTGCAGGCTCATCCGCACCCCGAGGAAACCCTCGAACGACACGTGATCCCAGGCGATCTTCTGCTCCCCCAGGTCGGGAACGTTGTCGATGTGCAGGGGCGCGGTGACCTCCCTGCCCAGCAGCGTGGAGAGTCCTCGGCCCTTGGACTCGAGTTTGCTGCTGGCGTGCTCGGCGTCGGCCAGTGTCCTGCCGTCACCGCCACCGAGCAGGTTCGTGCCCGTCCACGACCGCACCGCGAGCGCCCTGGTGGTGAACATCGGCGCGAGCGCGCTGCGCATGAGCGTCTCGCCGGTCTTGCCGTCCGATCCCGCGTAAGGCAACTCCTGTCTCTCCGCCAGTTCCCGCAGCGCGGCGAGGCGGATTCCCGTGGACGGAGTGAAGTCGACGAACGAGCATCCCGCCCGCAACGCCGCATAGACCGAGACGGAACTCGGTGGCAACACCGTCCGCCCCGGCACCGCCATGGCCGCCTCCAGCGCGTCGAGGCTGCCGTGTTCGGGCAGGGTGGGGAACACGGGTTCGGTGGACGACACGTTGACCACCACGACCCTGGTGAGGTTGTTGCGCCGGGCGAAAGCGGTGATGTCGTCGGCGAGAGCTCGGGCCGCGTCGGACTGGGTGCCCACGTGAGTGGCCGGGTGGTAACCCGGGCGTATTTCCTCATCCACTTCGGACAGAGAAGGCCGTACCGCCTCGAAGACCCGATACGGGATCACACCGGACTCGGTGAGCAGTTCGGCCCTTTTCTCCAACGAGGTGTCGACGATGTCGTGACCGCCGACGTGGATCTCGTCCCACCCGGGCAGTGGAACGTTCCGGAACTGTTGTTGCGCGCTGACACAACCGACGTCGGGAACTATTCCGGACCGTAACGCGAGCAATCCCGTGATCGCCGTAGTGGCGACCGACCCCCGCGCACCGATCAACCACACCCCTGTGGGTGCCATGCTCCACCAATCCTTCGGCTCACTTGTCTTTCTTCTCGGCGGACCTCGTTCCACCGCACCCTGCGAGGACTTCTCCCGTTCTCGATGACGTCTTCACCGGCCCGCACCGGTTCCGTGGCCGGTGTGGGAACTCCCGGGCGGGCGCCTGCCGCGCCGCGGACGCCCGCCCGGGAGGGGATCACGAGACGACGGGTATCGGTGTGTCTCCGTTGACGTGGCCGAGCAGCGCTCGCCCGTCACGCACGAACGTGTCCCTCACCTCGTCGTCGGACACGTGCTCGGCCGTGGCGACGAACAACCGCATCGCCACCGCGGCCTGCACCGATCGATCCCGGTTGCTCGCACGCTCGGCCCAGGCCAGCTGCACCGACAGGATCACCCTGTCCACCGTGTCGAGCCTGTCCTCCGCCGCGAACCGTGCGATCAGCGACGACACGTCGTCAAACGACGTCGTCGAGGTGAACGCCAATGTGTGCTCGGCGGTGTTGCCCGCCGTGTCGGTGGCGCTCACGGCGAGCGAGTGTTCGCCGAGGTCGAGCCGATGCAACGGCACAGTGGTACCCGATTCGAGTTCCTCCCCGTCGAGCACCGCCGACGAGGACTCCACCCCGGAGGTCTCGTCCCGGGCTTCCCAGGTGATGGTGAGTTCCTCGGCGTCGCCGTAGACGAAACCGTCGGCGACACCGGCGACCATCACCGTCGGAGCGGTCCCGTCAATCTTGACCGTGACGGCCTTGTCGTTCTCGACGTTGCCCGCCTTGTCCACGGCGCGGTACAGCATCGTGTGCTCACCGTCGCCACCGATCACCACCGTCTCGGTGTAAGTGGTCCAGTCCCCACCGTCGAGGCTGTACTCGATGCGTTCGACTCCGGAACCCTCGTCCGCAGCTGACAGGGTGACCCCGACCTCGCCGTCGTGCCAGCCACTGTCGCCGGGCTCGGCGAACGACGCCTCGGTGACCGGGGCCGTGGTGTCGAGGTCGCGGATCTGGACGTTGCGGAACCAGACCTCGTCCTCGTCACCGTGGTTCTGCAGCCCCACGAAACCCTGTGTCAGGTCCCGGTTCGTGTCGGTGCTGACGAAATCGTTGATCAAGGTGTCGTTGAGGTACACCTGGATCGTCTGGTCTCGGACCACGATCTCGTAGGAGTTCCACTCCCCCGGCGGGTTGAGTGCCGCGTCCCGCGCCTCCAGGTCCGCCGACTGGAATTCGTAGATGGCACCCGTGGTCTTCTCAGGGTCGTCGGTGGGGTCGATCTGGATCTCGTATCCCTCGTTCACCGCCACCCACGGATCGTCGCCGGGGTCCGGGAAGCCGACGAACACGCCGGAGTTGTCGTCACCGGCCATCTTCCAGTCGAGCTTGAGGCTGTAGGCGCCGAACTGCTCGCCGTACCACAGCAACCCCATGCCACCGACGGACTTGATGGTGCAGTCCTCACCCAGTTCGAACGAACCGGGGCCGGCCTGATTCCAGTTCTCCAGGCTCGCCGAGGTGCCGTCGAACAGCATCCGGTAGCCCTCCTCGGGCTGCGCGGGCTCGCACTCGGCCGGTGGCTGATCGGGTCGGGCCACACCGGCGCCGTTGATGTGGAGGACGTCCACGTCGAACAATCCTCCATCACCCTCACCGCGGAACACCAGGTACAACGGCTGGGTACCACCCGGATCGGTGACCTCCACGGGCCCGATGTCGGTGTAGGAGTCCCAACCACCCGTGTTCGGCACGTCGACCGTGTGCACCACGGGACCGTCCAGCGCGCCCGCGCGGGCCTCGATCGTGCCGCCCGCACCGCCCGAGGACACGCCGTAGGTGATGCTGTCGACGCCCGTCAGGTTGACCGGGTCGAGCTTGATCCAGTCACCGTCCTCGATGTGACCGACTCGTTTGCCACCGCTGGCACCAGCGTCCTCGACGACCTCGACGCCCTCCAGCTCGGTGAAGAACTCGGCCTGCTTGATCTTCGGCTGCAGGATGTTCTGTCCCGAACCGGTCAACGGGGGCGCGTTGTCGGGGCCGCCGTTGTCGGTGTAACTCGCGTCGATGACACCGAAGATGTCGGCGTCGAGCCCGTGGCCCTCGTCGGCGGGAGTCTCGATGAACCCTTCACAACCGGACGCCCTCGACAGCGGGTGACCGTGGTTGTCGTGGCCGAGGATGTACTCCACCGTGACCTTCGAGCAGTCGATCTCCCCGTCCTCCGGGTCGGTCACCGTGACCTTGAACGGCACGGAGTCACCGAATCCGAAGAACCCGCCGTTGACAGGTGTCTCCAACATCACCGTCGGCTCGGTGTTGCCCACGGTGATCACCACGCTCGCGCTGCCGGTCAGTCCGGTGGAGTCGGTCACCGACAGCTTCGCGTGGTACTGCCCGTTCTCGGTGTAGGTGTGGCTCACCGGTCCGGCCTCGGTGGAGTCGACTTCGCCGTCACCGTCGAAGTCCCACTCGTAAGTCAGCTCGTCTCCGTCGGCGTCCTCGGCCGACGGGTCGAACGTGACCTCCAGCGGCGCCTGGCCCGAGGTCACATCAGCCGACAGCGACACACGCGGCGTGCGATTGCCCTGCGTGTAGTCGATGCGGTACAACGCCGAGTCGTCCGCCCCACCGAAGTAGCTGCTGCCGTAGTCCAACACGTACAGCGACCCCTCGGGGCCGAACTCGATGTTCATCGGCCGGACCAGTTCCATCGAGTCGAAGAACGGCTCGATCGCGCCGCGCTCACCGTTCTCGCCGACCTCGATCGTCTTGATCCAGCCGCGGTCCCATTCGTAGGCGAAGTTCTTGCCGTCGTAGTACTCGGGGAACTTCGTGTTCGACTCCAGTTCCGGGTCGAAGCGGTAGACGGGGCCGCCCATCGGCGACTCGCCGCCGGTACCGAATTCGGGCACCGACCCGCCGTCGTACGGGATCCACGCCGGCTGCATGGGGGGCAGTTCGGTCAGGCCCGTGTTGTTCGGGCTCTGATTGACCGGTGCCGAGCAGTCGAACGCCTCGCCGGAGGTGCCGCTTTCGAAGTCGTAGTCGATGAACGGCTCGTTGTCACCGACACAGTACGGCCAACCGTAGTTGCCCGGTTCGGTCACGAGGTTGAACTCCACGGTGCCCGCCGGACCACGGTCGGGATTGGCCGAACCGGCGTCGGGGCCGTAGTCACCGACGTAGATCCAGCCCGTCTCCTGGTCCACCGCGAACCGGAACGGGTTGCGAAAGCCCATCGCGTAGATCTCGGGCCGGGTCTTCTCGGTCCCCGGTTCGAACAGGTTGCCCTCGGGGATGGTGTAGCTGCCGTCCTCCTGCACCGTGATGCGCAGGATCTTGCCGCGCAGGTCGTTGGTGTTGCCCGAGCTGCGCTGCGCGTCGAATGCCGGGTTGCGGTCCGAGCGTTCGTCGATCGGCGTGTACCCGTCCGAGGCGAACGGGTTCGTGTCGTCGCCCGTGGACAGCAGCAGGTTGCCGTCGGCGTCGAAGTCGATCTCACCACCGGCGTGGCAGCACGTGCCCCGGTCGGCGGGCACCTGGAGGATCTGCTGCTCGCTGGACAGATCCAGCGTTCCCTCGTCGGTGAGTTTGAACCGCGACAGCTGGTTGTGGCCCTTGAACGGTTCGAAGTCCTCCGGGCTGCCGTTCTCCGGCGCATCACCGGGCGGGGTGTCCAGCGGCGGCGCATAGTAGAGGTAGACCCAGTGGTTTTCGTCGAAGTTCGGGTCGACCGCGATGCCCTGCAGTCCGTCCTCGTCGTGGTTGTACACGTCGAGGTCGGCAGCCACCGAGGTGGTGCCTTCCGGCGTGGTCAAAAAGACCTGACCGTCGCGGGAGGTGTGCAGTACCCGCCCGTCCGGCAACACCGACAACGCAATCGGCTCACCGGTGACCTCCGACCCTCTGGCCAGGGTGATCTGGTCGAAGTCGGAGTCGGTGGGCACCTCCGTGCCCGGGCCGTCGGTGGTCGAGCACTCGGCGTCGGTCAGTCCCGCCGCATAGCGGATGCCGCCGGCGAGATGCGCGAGGAACTCCGGTTCGGCGAAGGACTCGACGGTGTGTCCGCCGCCGGTGTACCAGGCGCGGCCGCCGCTGTTCTCGTGGCACCAGGCGATCGGGTGGTCGTCCCCCATCGCCCCGGATCCGGGGTCGTAGCTGCCCTCGTCGAGCGAGGCCAGCACACGCACGTCCTGCCTCGGGTTCTCCCGGAAGTTGTACCACTCGTCGGCGCGAACCCACTGTTCCGGAAGGTCTGCTGTAGACGGATGCTCTCCATCTTCGACGGTGACGGTCGCTTCCTGGATGTGCGGGTGGGAGTCGAAGTAGGCGCCTACGAGGTCGCCGTACCACGGCCAGTCGTACTCGGTGTCGGACGCGGCGTGCACGCCCGCGTAGCCACCGCCCTCGGAGATGTAGCGTTCGAAGGCGGCCTGTTGGTCGTCGTTCAGCACGTCGCCGGTGGTGGACAACCACACGACGGCGTCGTAACCGGCGAGATTGTCGTCGGTGAATGCCTCGGCGTCCTCCGTGGCGTCCACGGCGAAACCGTGCTCGGCGCCCAGCCGCTCGATGGCCTCGATCCCCGCGGGAATCGAGTCGTGCCGGAAGCCCTCGGTCTTCGAGAAGACCAGCACGCTGGCATCGGGTTGAGCCTGTGGCTCCGCGGCGGCGGTGAACGTGAGTCCACCGCCGCCCAATCCCGTACACAATGCCAACGCCGCCACGGCCGCGGACTTCCAACCGCGTCGGGACGCTCGGTTCGTCTTTCCGGTACTACTGCTTCGTTGCATTGGTACCTACTCCTGTCCCCCACCCTCGTGGGATACAGTCGCTTTCGGACTAAACCTGTCTGTACATCGATCCGTTCTTCGCGCTCTGCTCAACCGCCTCCAGCACGTGCTGCACGCGCAGGCCGTCGGCGAAACTCGGTTCCACTCTCTTCCCCGTCCCGATCGCGGTGAGCAGGTCCGCGATCTCGTGGGTGAATGTGTGCTCGTAGCCCAGGACGTGCCCCGGCGGCCACCAGGCTTCGAGGTAGGGGTGGTCGGGTTCGGTGACGACGATGCGTCGGAAACCGCCGGTCTCGGCGGGTTCCTCACCGTCGTGGAACCACAGCTCGTTCATCGACTCGAAATCGAACGCCAGGCTGCCCTTCGACCCGTTGAGCTCCAGCCGCATGGCGTTCTTGCGTCCCAGCGCGTAGCGCGTGGCCTCGAAACTGCCCACCGCGCCAGCGGAGAACCGGGCCATGAACACCGCGCAGTCGTCCACCGTCACGGCCTCCGGACCATCGTCCGAGGGCCGCTGCCGCACGAACGTCTCGGTCAACCCGGACACACCCGTGATCGTCTGTCCGGTGACGAACTGGGCGGCGTCGATGATGTGCGCACCGATGTCGCCGAGCGCTCCCGAACCCGCCTGCTCCTTGCGGAGCCGCCAGGTCATCGGCGCCTCCGCGTCGGCCAGCCAGTCCTGGAGATACGTGGCGCGCACGTGCCGTAGCTCGCCGAGTCTTCCCTCGTCCACCAGTCGCTTCGCCAGCACCAGCGCGGGCACTCTGCGGTAGTTGAACGCCACCATCGAGTACACGCCGCGTTCGCGGGCCCGTTCGGCCGCGGCCACCATGCGCTCGGCCTCCTCGACCGTGTTGGCCAGCGGCTTCTCACACAGCACGTGCTTGCCCGCCTCCAACGCCGCGATGGCGATCTCGGCGTGGCTGTCACCCGGGGTGCAGATGTCGATCAGGTCGACGTCCTTGCGTTCCACGAGCTCGCGCCAGTCGGTGGAGGAGGCCTCCCAGCCCATGCGTTCGGCCGCTCGTGCGGCACGTTCCGCGTCCCGTCCGCCGAGCACCACCATTCTCGGGGTGTACGGCACGTCGAAGAAGCGGGCGACGCTGCGCCACGCCTGCGAGTGCACGGCCCCCATGAAGGCGTGCCCCACCATGGCGACCCCGAGTTCGGGCCGCCTGCCGTCGTTACTGGATTTCTGTTCTGTCACGAATCGAACCCAACGTCGAGATAAGAGTCCACATTGTCCTTGGTGACCACCGCCGAGTACGTCGTGATCTCGGCGGGGATCTCGTGCTCGGTGAGGTCGGACATGCCCTTGCTCTGCCCGAGCAACCTCGCCAGCGAAATCGCCGACGACGCCATGGAGGGGCTGTACAGCACGGTGGCCTTCACCGGCCCGGAATCGGCCTTGATGAGGTCCATCATGTTGCGAGACCCCGCCCCGCCCACCATGAAGAAGTCGTCACGACCCGAGGAGTCGATGGCGGCCACCACGCCGATTCCCTGGTCGTCGTCGTGGTTCCACAGCGCGTCCAGGTTCTGCGCGGACTGCAGCAGGTTGGCCGTCTGCCGCTCACCGGACTCGGGCGTGAACTCCGCCGCCACCCGATGTCCAACTTCGAGTCCGTGCGCGGCGAGCGCGTCGGCGAAGCCCTGACTCCGCTCCTGTGTGAGTGGGAGGTTGTCCATTCCCGCGACCTCACCGATCACCGGATCGCTGATGTCGCGCCGTTTGAGTTCCTCGGCGATGTAGTTCGCCGCGTTGACGCCCATGCGATAGTTGTCACCGCCGATCCAGGTCCGGTAGGCCAGCGGTGTGTCGAACATCCGGTCCACGTTGACGACCGGGATTCCCGCGTCCATGGCCTGTCTTCCGACCTGGGTGAGCGACTTGCCGTCGAACGGCAGGATCACCAACGCGTCCACACCGTTGCTGATGAGTGTTTCGACCTGCGCGATCTGCTGGTTGACGTCGTTGGTGCCCTCGGTGGCCTCCAAGGTGACGTCCGAGTACTGCTCGGCTGTCTCCCGCGCGTTGATGGTCATGGCGGCCATCCAGCCGTGGTCGGCCGCGGGCGCGGAGAAACCGATGGTGACGGGTTTACCCGGCTCGGTGTCGGCTTGCTGTCCACCGCCCTGGGCTTGTTGCCCGGCGTCGGCGGGTTTCTCGTTGGAGGTGCACCCCGCGAGCACCACCCCCGCACCCACTCCCGCGGTGGATAACAGGAAACCACGGCGTGCTAGGCCCATTCTGGTCATGGCTTACTCCCACTGGTTCCGGTTGCCGGGTCCAAAGGAGGCTCCTGCCCGACCGCCGGCGGCGGGGAGGCGCCCTTGTCCTTGTTCTTTCGCTGTCGGGCGGTGTTCTGCAGCAACACGGCGACCACGATGATCGCGCCCTTGGCGATGTTCTGGATGTCGGTGTCGAGGTTGTTCTGCGTGAAGATGCTGTTGAGCACCGTGAAGATCAGGACACCGATGAGTGTCCCGAAGAGACTGCCGCGTCCACCCGAGAGCAGGGTGCCGCCGATGACGACGGCCGCGATGGCGTCGAGCTCGTAGAACAGGCCGTTGGTCGAGGCACCGGACGTCGTCCGGGACACCACCATGATCGCCGCGATACCGCAGCACAGTCCGCTGATGCCGTACACCAGGGCGGTGTGCCGTTTGACGTCGATGCCCGATAGTCGCGCGGCCTCCGCGTTACCACCGATGGCGAACGTCCTCCGGCCGAACGTGGTGCGGTTGAGCACGATCCAGCCGACGGCGAACACCAGGGCCAGCAACCACACCAACACCGGGATGCCGAGGAAGCTGCCGCGGAAGAGGTCGGTGAACCCCGTCTCGGTCACCACCTGGGTGCGCCGGTCGCTGATACGTTCGGCCAGCCCCTTCGCCGAGGCCATCATCGCGAGCGTCATGATGAACGGCACGACCTTGCCGTAGGAGATCAGCAACCCGTTCACCAGGCCGCAGCCCACTCCCACAGCGAGCGCGCACAACACCATCACGACCGGCCCGTACGACTGTGTAGCCACCGTGGTCATCCAGACGCTCGCCAGCGCCACGATCGACCCGACGGACAGGTCGATGCCACCGGCGATGATGACGAAGGTCATGCCGACGCTCACCACGCCGATCGCCGCGGCGAGCCGCAGCATGATGGAGAGGTTGTCCTGGGTGAGGAACGTGTCGGGGTTCGTGATGAAACCGATGAGGCACAGCAACACCAGCACACCCGTCAACCCGAGGAGCCGAATGTCGACGGAGGGCCTGCGCCGTGTGCCCGTGCTCCGGGGTCTCACCGGCGGTCGGTCGAGCGTCTCGGTCACGCCGCACTTCCTTCCATGACCATGTCGAGGATGTCCGCTTCCGTGAGCTCGCCCGAGGGGCGCTCGGCGAGCACCCGTCCTTCCCGCAGCACGAGCACCCGATCGGCCAGACCGAGCACCTCGGGGATTTCGCTGGACACCAGCACCACCGCCACACCGGACGCGGTGAGCTCGTGCATCAGGCGATACAGTTCGGCGCGCGCGCCGACGTCCACACCCCGGGTCGGTTCGTCGAGTAGCAGCACCCGGCAACCGTGTACCAGCCAGCGCGCCACGACGGCTTTCTGCTGGTTGCCGCCGGAGAGGGTGCCCACCGGCCGACTCGGCTCGGCCGGTCGCAGATCGAGTCGCTCCAGTGTGGACAAAGAATCGCGGAACTCCTTGTCCCGAAGCGAAAAACCGAACTTGCTGTAGCGGGCGAGGCTGGCGAGCGTGACGTTGTGGGTCACCGACATGTCCAGCAACAGCGCCTGGCTCTTGCGTTCCTCCGGCGCGAGTCCGATCCCGGCGTTCACCGCGGAGGCCACGCTGCCCGGGCGTAACGGTTCCCCGGCGACCGAGACGGTGCCGCTGTCCGGCCTGCGCGCACCGAAGACCGTCTCCAGGATCTCGCTGCGGCCCGACCCCACGAGCCCGGCCAGCCCGACGATCTCGCCGGCTCGAACGGTGAACGACACGTCGGCGAACTTGCCCGTCCTGCTCAGATCACGCACGTCGAGCAGCACGTCACCGAATTCGACGGGCGCCTGTCCCGCTTCCCGGAACGCGGTCTGCACCTTGCGCCCCGCCATGAGGTCCACCAGTTCGGACGACGAGTGCCCACGGGCATCAAAGCCGGTGGCGACCGTGCGGCCGTCCTTGATGACGGTGACCCGGTCACCGATGCGGCGGATCTCCTCCAACCGGTGGGAGATGTAGATCACGGCGACACCTTGGTCGGTGAGGTCGCCGATGACGCGGAAGAGGTTGTCCACCTCGTCCGCGGCCAGGGCGGCGGTGGGCTCGTCGGCGATGATGAGCTTCGCGTCGTGCGCGAGCGCCCGGGCCATCGACACCAGTTGCTGGCCCGCGGCGGACAGATCACCGACCTCGTCGTCGGGCGAGATCTCCGGATGCCCGAGGCGCTCGAGCAGCGCGGCGGCCTCTGCCCTGGCCACGGCGGGGCGGATGAAGCCGTACCGCGCACGTTCGTGCCCGAGGAAGACGTTCTCCGCCACCGACAGGCCGGGGATGAGGTCCAGCTCCTGGTACATCGTCGCGATGCCCCGGCGCAGGGCCGCGACCGGTGACGGCAGCTCGATCGTCTCCCCCTGCCAGACGATCTCGCCCCTGTCGGGCCGGTGGGCACCCGCGAGGGTCTTGATCAACGTGGATTTGCCCGCCCCGTTCTGACCGAGCAGGCAGTGCACCTCGCCCGCACGCACCTCCAGGTCGACGCCGTCGAGCGCGCGAACACCGGGGAACGACTTCACGATGCCACGCACCGCAAGCAGGGGCACCGCGCTCACATCATCGCTTGCCGCGTGCAGACTTAAATCCACGTCAGCCCCACTTTCTTCTCTGGCATGCAAAAGTAGGGCTGTGACCGTCAGTCGTCAAGAAGGAACTTGTGGCAACATCAACCTCTACGCCACGAAACCCGTCGAGACCAGACGGTTACCAGGTGAAAGTCATGTGACGGAACGTGGGCCAAAGCTCGCCCCAGGGCGCGATCCGCCCCTCGCATAGCCAGATCGGGGCACCCTGATTGCCGTTGTTGACCTCGTGGCCGTTATCCACGGTGCCGACACGTTTCACCCGATCGAAGTAAGGCTTGAGTTGGTCGCGGGAGCCGCCCACGAACAACGTCAGCGACGCGTCCTCGGGTGGAACGCCGAAATACCAGTAACCCCGACTCCCACTGTGCGCCTCGGGAAGGTCGGGTTCGAACTTCTCGATGGCCGCGGCCTGCCAGTAGGTCTCCGTGACGATCGTGGTGTCGGCCCGGCGTTCCTCCGGCAGCTCACGATAGACCGCCGCGACACTGGCGGCGACCTGCGGCCAGCCGAACTCCTCCAGCTCCATGTTCATCGGGTCGTACGGCTGACCCGCGTAGGCCGATATCGGTTTGACCGGCAACCAGCTGATCGCCACCACCGCCGACACCGCGTACGCCAACGCGACCGCGGGCCGCCACCGCGCCGTCAGCAGGCGGTCGAGCTCCACGGCCGAGACCGCGAAACACAACGCGAACAGCCCACCGACGTAGTACGGCCGCCCGGAACTCAACCAGAACAGCAGCGTCACGCCGAGCACCGTGACACCCAGGAACCGGTACGCGCGCATCCTCGGCGACCGCAACAGCCACCACACACCGAGCACGAACAACACCGCGCCCACGCCGTACCCGGCCTGCTCCAACGCCATCGGCAGGAACGTCAACCGCCCACCCGCGTACGACACCTCGTCGGCCACGATGCGGTTCATCTCCAGCTGCGGCCACCCGTTGCTCGCCTGCCAGATCAGGGTGGGGACACACGCCGCCACGGCAATCGCGCCCCCGATCCACAACAACGGCCTACGCACGAGATCCCTCGGCCCGAGCAGTGACGCCGAGACCACGACCATGAACCAGAAGGCCGGGATGAGGAATTTGACCTGCAGATCCACGGCCGTCACGAGTGCGGCCGCCAGCAACACGCGGTCGTCGCGCACCCGGACCCAGCGCACCACCAGCCACACGATGACCGTCCACAGGAACGCGTCCACCATGTGAGTGGCGAGGATGTGTCCCGCACCCGCCAACAGGAACGGCGAGCACGCGTACGCCCCCGCCGCCATGGCCTGCGCCCGCGTGCCGCCGCCGAGTTCGCGGGCCGTCAAACCCGCGACGACGATGCCCAGCCCGGTGAACAACACCGCGGGCAGCCGGAATCCCATGACGGAGTCGGGGAACAGGCCGTCCATGAGCAGCGCCAACAACGGCAGCAGCGGAGGCTGATCCGCATAGCCCCAGTCGAGGTGACGTCCCGCGGCGATGAAGTACAACTCGTCGCCGTGGTAGCCGTACCGGTTGCCGAAAGCCAGCAGTACCACCATCGCGGCGCCGGCGATGAGACACACGGGAAGCCGGGCGAACTGCGGGACGGCCATAAACGCAAACCTTAGGGGACGAAGACCACGAGGATCAGTAGTGATCTTTACCCACCCGCATGCGACGACGACTACCCCGTTCGGACGGTCCTGATGCTCCGTCCGGTCAGGACCGGCGCTCGAACACGGCCGGTCCCGCACCGCAGCACGGACAGGCTGGAAACGACCTACCGCTCACATGTTGATCATGTGGCCGGCGAGGCCGTGGATGGCTTCCTTCACTGCCTCGCCGAGGGTGGGATGGGCGTGCACGTTGCGAGCCACCTCGTGCACGGTGAGGTCCCACTGCTGCGCCAACGTGAGCTCCGGCAGCAACTCGGTGACATCGGGGCCGATGAGGTGTCCACCCAACAGCTCGCCGTACTTCGCATCGCTGATGATCTTGACGAAGCCCACCGGGTCGGCGAGACCGTGAGCCTTGCCGTTGGCCGTGAACGGGAACTTCGACACCTGCACGTCGTAGCCCTCGGTTCTGGCCTGCTCCTCGGTGAGCCCGAAGCTGGCGACCTGCGGCTGGCAGTACGTCGCCCGCGGGATCATGCGGTAGTCCAGCTCCATGGTCTCCGCGCCCGCGATGGTCTCGGCGGCCACCATGCCCATCGACTCGGCGGCGTGGGCGAGCATGAGCTTGGCCGTCACGTCACCGATGGCGAAGATGTGCGGCACGCTCGTGCGGCAGCGGCCGTCCACGTCGATGGCGCCCCGCTCGGTGAGCGCGACACCGGTGTTCTCCAGGCCGTAGCCCTGCACGTTGGGGGCGAAGCCCATGGCCTGCAGCACCTTGTCGGCCTCCAGGACCTGCTGCTGGCCGTCCTTGGACACGGTGACACGGACCTGCTCGCCCGACTCGTCGATGGATTCGACCTTCGTGGACGTGAGCACGTCGATACCGAGCCGGCGGTAACGCCGGGCCAGTTCGGCCGACACCTCCTCGTCCTCGGCGGGCACCATGCGGTCCATGAACTCGACGACGGTGACCTTGACACCGTAGTTGTGGAGCACGTAAGCGAACTCGACGCCGATGGCACCCGCGCCGCAGATGACGATGCTCTCCGGCAACTCGGAAGCCAGGATCTGCTCCTCGTAGGTGACCACCCGGTCGCTGACGGACGTGCCCGGCAACAGCTTCGGCGACGCGCCCGTGGCGATGATGCAGTGGTCGAACGTCACCGTCTCCACTCCGTCGGCCGTGGCGACGTCGATCGAGGAGTCGCTGGTGAAGGTGCCGCGACCGTGGAGCTCGGTGATCGCGTTCTTCTTCATCAGGTAGTGGATGCCCTTGACCCGGCCGTCGGCGACCTTGCGGCTACGCTGATAGGCGGCGCCGTAGTCGAACGTCACTTCGCCGTCGACCTGGATGCCGAACGTGCGCGCCTCGTGGGTGAACAGGTGGGCGAGCTCGGCGTTACGCAGCAACGCCTTCGACGGAATACACCCGACGTTGAGGCACACCCCGCCCCAGTAACGTTCCTCGATGACGGCGGTGTCGTACCCGAGCTGAGCCGCACGGACCGCGGCGGTGTATCCACCGGGGCCTGCGCCCAGCACCACAACGTCGAAGTGTTCGCTCATGGCCGCGATTATGCCTTCTCGGTCTCGGCCGGTGGGTCCTGGCCACGGATGTGCGACAGCAGTTCCGTGACGGCGGCCATGATCCGTTCCGTGGCCTCCCGGAGCTGACTCGCGGTCGGTCGCTCGCACACCAGGTCCGACAGATCGACGGGCGGACCCGCCACCAGATGCAACACCGGACGGCGGCGCACCCTGGGTAATCGACTCCCCACGGGCAACAGCTCCTGAGTCCCCCAGCACGCCAGCGGCACGACGGGGGTTCCCGTGGTCAGGGCCATCCGGGCCAGCCCCGTCTTACCCCTGCTCGGCCAGCCGTCGGGCCGCTCGGTGAACCCGCCCTCGGGGAACACCACCACACACTCACCCGCGCGCACCGAGGCCACGCCGTCGCGGTAGGCGTCCAAGGCGCTCGCCCGGCCCCTGTGCACGGGAATGTGCCCGCCGGACGTCATCACCCTCTTCACGACGGGGGTGTCCCACAGCTCCGCCTTGGCGAAGAAACGGGGCACCCTGCCCGCCGCGAGGGTGAACAATGTCACGGCGATGGGATCGGCGAACGACAGGTGGTTGCTCGCCACGAGCACGCCACCTCGTCGGGGAAGGTGTTGGCCACCCTCGATCCGCCACCGTGTCGCCGCCGCCAACAGTGGCGCGAGGACCTCGATGGCGAGCCCGAACCAGAACCCTCGGTCACGCCGAGGGAAGCGCCGGATCACCGCCAACGGGTGCTCTCGGCGTCCCCGCCCGGCTCCTCCCCGCCCTGCTCCGTTCCGTCGAGCGCTCAGGGCTGTGGCTCCACTGGCTCCACTGGCTCCACTGGCTCCAGGACCACGACCGGAATCTCCCGCTCGGTCGTACGCCGATACTCGTCGTAGATGGCAAACACGGCCGCCATGGTCCGCCACAGCTTCTCCCTCTCCTCACCCGTGGCCGTTCGAGCACGCGCGGCGAATCGATCCGCCTTCACCTGCACACGGACCTCCGGGTCGGCCTGGAGGTCCGTGTACCAGTCAGGGTGGTCGGCGGCACCACCGTTGGACGCGACCACGACGTAGCGGCCTTCGTGCTCCTGGAAGATCAGAGGAACCTTACGAGGTCGACCCGTCTTCCGACCGGTGATGGTCAGGATGAGGATTGGCGCACCGTGCCTGAGGAATCCGACCTCGCCATCGCTCTCCTCGTACTGACGTACGTGTTCGGCACCGAACAACATCGGCTCCGGCTCAGTCATCGGCTCGGTCCTCCTCGTCGGTTCGGGCGGTCAGAACGTCGGCGAGCAACGCGGGATCGACGTTACCGCCGGAGACAACCGCCACCGTGCGTCCGGCGGGGAGTTCGTCCCCTCGGAAGAGGTACGCCGCCGTCGACACCGCGCCGCTGGGTTCGGCGACGAGCCTGCCCTTCTGGGCCAGCGCCGCCATCGCCGAGCGGATCTCGTCCTCGGTGACCGTGACGATGTCGTGCAACCGATTCCGCAGATGGGCGAACGTGAGTTCGGACGGCTGGGAACGCAGTCCGTCGGCGATGGTGCGGAAGCGGTCCGCGACCGGCCAGTCCACGAGTTCCCCCGCGCGGAAGCTCTCCCTCGCGTCGGAGGCGAGCTCGGGTTCGACACCGATCACCTTGGCGTCCGGACGACGCGCCGTGACCGCCGTGGCGATCCCCGAGGCGAGCCCACCACCGCTGACGGGCACCAGAACCACGTCGACGTCGGGAAGGTCCTCGACGATCTCCAGCCCTGCCGTGCCCTGCCCGGCGATGACATCCGGGTGGTCGAACGGCGGCACCAACACTGCGCCGCGCTCGGCGACGATCTCGTACGCCACCGCCTCACGCTCGTCGTCACCGACGAGAACGACCTCGGCACCGTGGGACCGCGTGTTGTCGATCTTGACCTGGGGTGTGGAAGCCGGCATCACGATGTGCGCAGTGATACCGGCCGCGGCGGCCGCGTGGGCGACGGCCTGGGCGTGGTTCCCGCTGGAGTAGGCCACGACCCCCCGCGCGCGAGCGTCCTCGTCGAGTCGCGCGACCGCGTTGTGCGCCCCTCGCATTTTGAAGGCGCCGATGGGTTGGAGGTTCTCGGGCTTGAGCCACAACCCCCGGTCGGCGGCCGAGCGCTCGTTGCCCACCCACGGGCACGGCAGTAATGGGGTACGCACCACGGCCGAGGCGATACGCGCGGCTGCGGCACGAACGTCGTCGAGAGTAACCAACTGCACCTCGCCGAGTATGCCCCACTCGGCTCGACGAGTGAGGCAACCGCCCGCACCGGTACAGCCACCACCCGAGGCGATACGCGCGGCGGCGCTCCCGACTGTCCAGTCGTACCGCTTCCCCTACCGCCGCGACGACTCCGACCAGTCGGAACGGACCGCCGAACCCGGGCGGGACACACCGGAGGGGCGTTTGAACAGGTGATCGACCCTGTCAACAGCACAACCCCGGAAATTAGCTCGACCATAGTGGAGATTCGGGTACTGTGGCGGAGTGCCGAAGCTCGCCGACTATCTCACCATCGGACAGGTGGCCCACCGCAGCGGTGTCCCCCACACCGCACTCCGGTTCTACGAAGACCGTGGTCTGATCTTCGCCGAAAGGACGGCGGGCAACCAGCGCCGGTATCCACGGTCGGTGCTACGACGGATCGCTTTCATCCGTTCGGCCCAACGTGTCGGCCTGACGTTGGAGCAGATCAGCGAGGCGCTGGCCACCCTGCCCCGCGACCACGCGCCGACGAAGGCCGACTGGGCGAGGTTGTCGCGGCGCTGGCAGGACGAGCTCGACGCCCGCATCGACGCGTTACAGCGGCTGCGAGACCAGCTCACCAGCTGCGTGGGCTGCGGCTGCCTGTCACTTCGCACGTGTGCCCTCAACAATCCGGACGACACCATCGCCAACCTGGGCCCGGGTGCCCCCGGTCTGAAACCGAGAGTCGAAGGCGGCCTCTGACCCACACCGTGTCCGCAGCCTGTGTAGCCGTGTCCGCAGGCTGTGCAGTCGTGTCCGCAGCTCCTGACAGCGCCCACTAGGAGCCCACTAAAAGCCCACTAGGAGCCCACTAGGACATGAGCCAAGCGACAGCGCCGCCAACCGCCAGCAGAGCGGCGACGCCGAGCACCACCGCCAGCCCGCGCGACCTCTTCCACGTGCTGAAGACCCCGCCGGCCAGGAAACCCGCCAACGCGAACAGCAGCAGCTCCACGACGTCGCGTGACACCTACAGCACTCCCTTCGTGGACGGGATGCCCCCGGCCCTCGGGTCGGACTCCGTGGCCTCCCGCAACGCGCGAGCCACCGCCTTGTACTGGGCCTCGGCGATGTGGTGCGGGTCCCGACCGTGAAGCACCCGCACGTGCAGGGCGATCTGCGCGTGGAACGACAACGACTCGAACACGTGCCTGGTCAGCACGAACGGGTAGTTGCCGCCGATGGTGAACGTGTTGAACTGCTCGGGCTCACCGATGTGCACGCAGTACGGGCGCCCGGAGACATCGATGGCCGCGTGCGCCAGTGTCTCGTCCATGGGAATCCACGCGTCACCGAAACGACGGATCCCCTTCTTGTCGCCCAGCGCCTGACGAAGCGCCTGGCCGAGCACGATGGCCGTGTCCTCGACGGTGTGGTGCGCGTCGATGTGGACGTCGCCCTGCGCCTCGATCCGCAGGTCGAGACTGCCGTGCACGCCGAAGGAGTGCAGCATGTGGTCGTAGAACGGGACACCGGTGGACACCGACACCTGGCCGCTGCCATCCAGGTCGAGCTCAACCCGGATCGACGACTCCTTGGTGGTGCGTTCGACGTTACCGACGCGGCTCACCTCGGGACCTCCTTGCTCGCCTGTAGGAAGGCGTCGTTCTCGTCGGGCGTGCCGATGGACACGCGCAGGTGTCCGGCGATGCCGATATCACGGATCAGCACGCCGGAGGACACATAGGACTTCCAGGCCGCTGTGGGATCGGCGAACCGTCCGAACAGGATGAAGTTGGCGTCACTGGGCACGGGCGTGAAACCGAGCTCCCGCAACGCCTCGGCGACGCGGTCTCGTTCGGCGGCCAGCTTCGCCACCGACTGCAACGTCGCGTCAGCGTGCCGCAGGGCGGCGCGGGCCGCTGCCTGCGTCACCGAGGACAGGTGGTAGGGCAGTCGCACCAGTTGCAACGCGTCCACCACGGCCGGAGCGGCGGCCAGATATCCGATCCGCCCGCCCGCGAACGCGAAGGCCTTGCTCATGGTGCGTGACACCACCAGCTTCGCCGGGAACTTCGCCAGCAGGTGCACAGCGCTCGGCTGCGAGGAGAACTCCGCGTACGCCTCGTCGACCACGACCAGCCCCGGCGCCGCCCGCAGCACGGCCTCCAGGTCCTCGAGCGGGATCGATCCTCCGGTCGGGTTGTTCGGGCTGGTGAGGAAGACGACATCGGGTGCGCGTTCGGCCACCAGCGCCGCCGCCTGTGCCGCGTCGAGCGTGAAATCGGGCCTGCGTGGCGCCGGTACCCACTCGGTGCGCGTCCCCGCCGAGATGATGGGGTGCATCGAGTACGACGGCTCGAAGCCCAGCGCCGACCGCCCGGGACCGCCGAACGCCTGCAACAGCTGCTGCAGGATCTCGTTGGAGCCGTTGGCCGCCCACACGTGGCGTTCGGTCAGCGGCACCCCGGTCGACGTGGTGAGGTAGGCGGCCAGGTCACGCCGCAACGCGATGGCGTCCCGGTCCGGGTAGCGATGCAGTTCCCGCGCCACTTCCCGCACCGCGTCCGTGACGTCGTCGACGAGTTCGGCGGGGGGCGGGAACGGGTTCTCGTTGGTGTTGAGCCGTACCGGAACGTCCAGTTGCGGCGCGCCGTACGGGCTGCGCCCCCGCAGGTCCTCGCGCAACGGCAGCTGGTCGAGGGTCACGGCGGTAATCTCGTCGGTCTTGGCGGTCTTATCGGTCTTGTCGGTCTCTCCGGCGCTCACGCGTCACCCTTCCGTCAGTCGCCCGGTTCGCGCGACCACGGCCTCGCCGTGCGCGGGCAGATCCTCGGCGTCGGCCAGTGCCACCACCTTGTCGGCCACGTCGCGCAATGCCTGTTCGCTGTAGTCGACGACGTGGATCCCGCGCAGGAAGCTCTGCACGGACAGTCCCGACGAATGCCGCGCGAACCCGCCCGTCGGCAACACGTGGTTGGAACCGGCGCAGTAGTCACCGAGCGACACCGGGGAATACGGACCGACGAAGATCGCGCCCGCGTTGCGCACCCTCGCGGCCACCTCACGCGCATCGGCGGTCTGGATGGCCAGGTGTTCGGCGGCGTAGGCGTCCACCACCCGCAGCCCTTCGTCCATTGTGGACACCAGCACGGTGCCGGACTGCGCGCCCCGCAAAGCCTGTTCCACCCGCTCGGTGTGCTTGGTGGCGGCCACCCGACGCCGCAATTCCTCGTCCACCGCGTCCGCCAGTGCCTCCGACGTCGTGACCAGCACACTCGCGGCCAGGGTGTCGTGCTCTGCCTGACTGACGAGGTCGGCCGCCACGTGCGCGGGGTCGGCGGTGTCGTCGGCCAGGATCGCGATCTCGGTGGGTCCGGCCTCGGAGTCGATACCGATCAGGCCACGCAACATCCGCTTGGCGGCGGTCAGATAGATGTTTCCCGGCCCGGTCACCATGTCGACCGGTTCCAGCTCCGCACCGTCGGTGTCGGTGCCGCCGTAGGCCAGCAGGGCCACGGCCTGGGCGCCGCCGACCGCCCACACCTCGTCGACCTCGAGCAGCGCGGCCGCCGCGAGAATGGTCGGATGCGGCAGGCCACCGAAGGCCGCCTGCGGAGGCGAGCACAGCACCAACGACCCCACGCCCGCCGTCTGGGCGGGCACGACGTTCATCACCACGCTCGACGGGTACACAGCCAACCCGCCCGGCGCGTACAGACCGACCCGGGACACGGGCACCCAACGTTCGGTGACGGTGCCGCCGTCGACGACCTGAGTGGTGACGTCCTCACGACGTTGATCGGCGTGCACGGCGCGCGCCCGGGTGATCGACTCCTCCAACGCTTCCCGCACCACCGGGTCCAGGGAGGCGAGTGCGCTCTCCAGCTCGCGGGCGGGCACCCGCACGCGGTCGGGACGGACCGCGTCGAAGCGTTCGGTGTAGTCGAGTACCGCGTCGACACCGCGCTCCCGCACCGCGTCGACGACCGGCCGCACCTGATGCAGCACCGCGTCCACGTCCATCTCGGCGCGCGGCAACAGCGCACGCAATTGTGTGGACGACGGGACGCGACCTCGCAGGTCGGTGCGCTTCAACATACGGTCTAGGGTACGAGGCGGTACCGCGTCCACGACCGGGAGGTAGCCGTGCTCCGAGTGGGTTTGTGCCAGCTCACATCCAGCGCCGACCCCGCCGAGAATCTCCGGTCCATCCGGCGGTGGACGACTTCCGCCGCCGAGCGGGGAGCGCGTGTCGTGGTGTTCCCGGAAGCGACGATGGTGCGCTTCGGTGTGTCGCTCGCCCCGTTCGCCGAGCCCCTCGACGGGCCCTGGGCCCAGGCGGTGCGAGAGATCGCGGACGACGCCGGTGTGCTCGTCGTCGCGGGCATGTTCACTCCCGACGGCGAGCGAGTCCGCAACACCCTGCTCATCACCGGACTCGGCCTGCATCTCGGCTACGACAAGATCCATCTCTACGACGCGTTCGGTTTCCGCGAGTCCGACACGGTCGCCCCGGGCTCACGGCCGGTGACCGCCACAGTCGACGGTGTGACACTCGGCTTCGCGACCTGCTACGACGTCCGATTCCCCGAACTGTTCCGGGCACTCGCCGATGCGGGCAGCAGTGCCGTCGTGCTGCCGACGTCATGGGGTGCGGGGAAGGGCAAACGCGAGCAGTGGGAGCTGCTGGTGCGTGCCAGGGCGCTCGACTCCGGCACCTGGGTGTTGGGGTGCGACCAGGCCGATCCCTCCGCCGCAGGCGTCGAGGTGCATCCGAAGGCGCCCACCGGCATCGGCTGCTCCACGGTCGCCGACCCCTTCGGTCAGGTACACGTCCAGCTCGGCGCGGCGCCGGACCTGCTCGTCACCGACATCGACCCCGAGCGGGCCGAAGCGTCCCGCAAAGCCACCGGGGTACTGGCGAACCGGACCGGGGCCTGGTAGGCCGTTCGGAACAGGTCGGTTGAGGACCCGAGCCTCCGCCTCACGTCCTACGCAGATCCATGCCGATGTCGAGGGCCGGCGCCGAGTGCGTCAGGGCTCCCACCGCGAGGTAGTCCACGCCCGTTTCGGCGTAGCGGCGGGCATTGTCGAGTTTCAACCCGCCCGAGGCCTCCAGCCGCGTCTTCGGTGACAACTCGTCGCGCAGCCGTACCGCGCGCTCGCAGTCCTGGGGGCTGAAGTTGTCCAGCAACACCTCGTCGGCGCCGGCGTGCAACGTCTCCGCCAACTGGCCGAGGTCGTCCACCTCCACCTCGCACGGCAGTTCGGCCGCGCTCTGTCGAGCCAGCCGCAACGCCTCGGTGACCGACCCCGCCGCCACGACGTGGTTGTCCTTGATCAGCACGGCGTCGCCGAGGCCCATCCGGTGATTGACGCCTCCCCCGCACCGCACGGCGTACTTCTCCAGCACCCGCAGTCCCGGCAGCGTCTTGCGGGAGTCACGGATCGCACAGCCCGTGCCCTCCACGGCCGCCACCCACGCCGCCGTCACGGTCGCCACGCCAGACAGGTGGCACAGCAGGTTCAGCGCCGTCCGTTCGGCGGTCAGCAGTCCCCGCACCGGCCCGCGAACCACCAGCGCCGGCTCGCCGACCTCCAGGAAGCTGCCGTCGGCACGCGCGGACAGCACCTCATAGTCGGCACCGGCGAACACGGTGTCGAACACGGCCCTCGCCACGTCGACCCCCGCCACGACCCCCGCCGCTCGCGGGGTCAGCTCGGCGACGGCCGTCGCCGTCGCAGGCACCGTCGCCCGAGTGGTGGCATCCGGCCCGTACCGCAGATCCTCCTCCAGCGCCGTGTCGACCACGCGTCGCACCTCGGCGGTGTCCAATTCACTCACGCCACGTCCTCCAGGATCGGGTCGGCCAGGACCGGCTGTCCCGACGGGTTCAGCCGGATGGTCTGGCTACGCAGCCAACCGCGGTCGTCGGTATCGGGGTGGTCTGTGCGCACGTGGCAGCCCCGTGTCTCGGTGCGTGCGGCCGCCGCGGCCAGCAACGCGCGGGCGACGAGAGTGAGCGCGGCGTCCTCCACCGCCTCCACAGTCCATAGCGGAATATCCGTTATGGACACATCCAGCGCGGACCCGGCCACGGCCAGGCCGTCGGCGTCACGTCCGATACCCGCGTACCGGCTCATGAGCCGCTGCAGTGACGACCGCTCCGCCGCGGGCGCGACCGGGGAAGGCATAGCGAACTCGACGGCGGGATCGGTCAATTTCCCGCTTTCCGCGTCGGCCGCCACGGTCTCAGCCGCCCGCCGTCCCAGCACGAGCCCTTCGAGGAGGCTGTTCGAGGCCAGTCGGTTCGCGCCGTGCAATCCCGTGCGCGCCACCTCACCGGCCGCGTAGAGGCCGGTCACCTCCGTACGTCCGTGCGTGTCGGTGATCACCCCGCCACACGCGAAGTGCGCGGCGGGGGCGACCGGGATCGGTTCGCGGCGCGAGTCCACACCCGCGGCGAGGCACGCGGCCAGCACCGTGGGGAACCTGCGCGCGAACCCGGGGACGCCCGTGGCGTCGAGGAAGACATGGTCGTCGACGCCGCCGGGGGCCGAGGCGAGCCTGCGCGTGATCGCGGCCGACACCACATCCCGGGGCGCGAGATCACCTAACGGGTGCACGCCATGCATGACGGGTTCTCCCGCCGCGTCCACCAACACGGCCCCTTCGCCCCGGATCGCCTCCGTGACCAGCGGGCGCTGCCCCCGCGCCCCGGGGGTGTAGAGCACGGTGGGATGGAACTGCACGAACTCCAGGTCGGCTGCGCTCGCCCCCGCACGCAGAGCCAACGCCAACCCGTCACCCGTGGCGAGTTCCGGATTGGAGGTGGCCCGGTAGAGCTGCCCGTGGCCACCCGTGGCCAGCAGGACCGCCTTGGCACGCACGATGCCCGGCTCGACGGACACGGAGTCGGCGGTCGAGTCGGTGGCCGAGTCGACGGTCCGGCCCGTGGTCGTGTCGGTGGCCAAGTCGGTGGCCAGCACCCGGACGCCGCACACCGCACCCGTCGCCGTGGTCAGCACGTCCACGGCGACGTGCCGCTCCAGAACGGGCAGGCCCTCGCCTTTCGTCGCGGTGACGAGGCATCGTTGCACTTCCGCGCCCGTGGCATCGCCGCCCGCGTGGATCACGCGGAACGCGCTGTGCCCACCTTCGCGGGCGCGGGCCAGGCAGCCCCCGTCATCGGTGTCGAACCGTGCTCCCCAACGGCGCAGCCGCTCCACGGCGGCGGCACCGGCCGTGACGACCTCGCGGACCGCCTCGGAGTCGCACAGCCCGGATCCGGCCAGGAGGGTGTCCGCCACATGGGCGTCGACCGTGTCGATCGGATCGGAACCACCTGCGTTGTCGGCACCGTCGTCGAGCACCACGGCCACGCCGCCCTGAGCCCATCGGGTGTTGCCGTCGGTGATGCGTCCCTTCGTGATCACCAGTACCCGCAGGCCCAATTCGGTGGCTCGAAGCGCGGCCGTCAGCCCGGCGACCCCACTGCCGACGACCACCACATCGGCCTCGGCCTCCCATCCAGTTTTCGACTGATAGTCACAAACCGGTGGTCTCACTCTCCACCGCCCGGCGTGCCGATCTCGACCATCCGCTGCACCGATGCGCGCGCCCGAGCCGCCGTGTCCGGGTCGACGTGTACCTCGTCGACACCCTCCCGCAGGGCCCGCAGCAGCGCGGCCGGGGTGATCATCTTCATGTAGCGACAGGAGGCACGGTCGTTGACGGCCCTGAAGTCGATCTCGGGCGCGGCCTTGCGCAACTGGTGCAGCATGCCCACCTCGGTGGCGACCAGTACCGACTTCGCCTTCGTGCCCCGCGCCGCCTTCAGCATGTCGCCCGTGGACAGAATCTTCACCTTCTCGGGCGCGACCGCGCCTTCACCCGCGAGGTAGAGCGCCGAGGTCGCGCATCCGCATTCCGGGTGGATGAACAGATCGGCATCCGGGTCGGCAGCGGCCCGCTCCGCCAGCTCGGGGCCGTTGATACCGGCGTGCACGTGGCACTCCCCCGCCCACACGTGCAGGTTCTCCCTGCCTGTGACCCGTTTGACGTGGGCACCGAGGAATTGGTCCGGGCAGAACAGGATCTCGGTGTCGGCGGGGATCGACGACACGACATCCACCGCGTTCGACGACGTGCAGCAGATATCGGTCTCGGCCTTCACCTCGGCCGTGGTGTTCACATAGGACACCACCACCGCGTTGGGATACCGCGCCTTCCACTCCCGCAACTGCTCGGCCGTGATGGAGTCGGCCAACGAGCAGCCCGCTCGGGCGTCGGGGATGAGCACGGTCTTGTCCGGCGAAAGGATCTTCGCCGTCTCGGCCATGAAGTGGACACCGCAGAAGACGATCGTGGACGCGTCGCTCGACGCGGCGATGCGACTCAACGCCAGCGAGTCACCGGTGTGGTCGGCGACCTCCTGGATCTCCGGCAGTTGGTAGTTGTGCGCGAGCAGGACGGCATCACGCTCCCGAGCCAGCCTGCGCACCTCCTCGGCCCAGGCCGCGTCCGCCCGGACACCGCCGTACGGGGTGAGCTCGTCCACGTGTGCCGTCATGATTGCCCTCCGGTAGTTTTCGCCTTACAATCGAAAACTGTGCGGTCTCATATTAACAGCAACAGCCCCCTGGCACACGAGGTTCTGGCCGCGGTTTGTCAGGTGCGATCCGCCACACACACCGGCATGCTCACCGACAGCGACCAGCCGGCCGCCCTCCGGGTGCTGCTGTGGCGACGTGCGCTCGACCCGCACATCGGCCGGTGGTCACTCCCCGGAGGCAGGCTGCGCCGGGACGAGGACGTGGAAACCTCGATCCGGCGTCAACTCGCCGAGAAGGTCGACGTCAGAAAGCTCGCCCATGTCGAGCAGCTCGGGGTGTTCAGCGCGCCCGAGCGGGTTCCCGGACCACGCGTCGTGGCCACGGCGTTCCTCGGGTTGATGCCCTCGGACGTCGACCCCACCGTTCCCGAGGACACCGCCTGGCACAGTGTCGACGACCTGCCCCGCACCGCCTTCGACCACAAGGACATCGTGCTGCACGCCCGCGAGCGGCTACGAGCGAAACTCAGCTACACCAACATCGGGTTCGCCCTGGCACCCGAGAAGTTCACCATTTCGGCCCTGCGTCAGCTCTACTCGGCGGCACTGGGTTATGACGTCTCCGCCACCAACCTGCAGCGTGTGCTCTCCCGGCGGAACGTGCTAGTCCCCACCGGTGACACGGCTTCTCCCGGACGTTCGGGTGGCCGACCGGCAGCGCTCTACCGGTTCGCGCACCGGGACATGCGTGTGACCGACCCCTTCGCCGTGTTCCGGCCCCCTGCCCGGACGACGTCCCGTCGCTCTCGGACGCGCGATGCCGCCGACAAACCCGTAACGTGAGCACGTGACCCACTCGGAAGGACACAGCAGCCACCGGCCCACGACGCCCACGACACTGCCGCTCTTCCCACTCCGCACCGTCGCGTTTCCCGGCGTACACCTTCCGCTGCACATCTTCGAGCCGCGCTACCGACAACTCACCCTCGATCTCATCACGGAAGTGTTGCCGGACCGACTGTTCGGCGTGGTGACGATCGCAGACCCCACGGTGCAGGAGGTCGAAGGGCTCGCCCACGTCCACCCTACGGGCTGCGCGACCCGGCTGCGGGAAGCACGACGCCTACCCGACGGCCGGTTCGACATCGTCACCACGGGACACCGACGGTTCCGGCTGGTGGACATCGATGCCGAGACCACGCCGTACCTGCAGGGCACCGTCGAATGGGTCGACGACGAGCCCGTGGCCCACGGCGCCGAGGACGCGGCCTCACGGCTCGCCGACGTGTGCAGGGCGGCGCACCACCGTTATTGCTCGGTGGCGTGGGAGTCCGACAGCTGGCGCTCCCCACCACGGGACACCGCCTACGACACCCTGGCCTACCAGGTGGCCTCCGACTGCATCCTGCCGTTGGCCGACAGGCAAGCGCTGTTGGAGGAACGGCATCCGCTACGCAGACTCAGGCTGGCCTACCACCTACTGACCAGGGAGGCCGCCTTCGTGTCCGAGCTGAGTGCCGTGCCGCCGTCGCAACACGAGACGGATCAGACGCTGCTCCGCCCCAATCTCAACTAGACCGGGCGGGAAAAAGAGGATCACGGCGGGGCACGGGGCTCAGCCCAATCGTCTACCCAGGTCGTCCCGAGCGTTCCAGGCCGCCAACGAGCCGTAGGCGAACGCGGTGGTGAGTGGCTGCGCGACAAGCACCCATGCCGATTCCAGCACCGGTGCCCGTTCCACCACCGCACCGAGCGCGAGCGACTCCGGGACGGGGAATCGCATCTCGGCGAACGCGGACCCCATTCTCATGGCCAGCCACGCGCCCAGCACCGAGCCGAGCACGGCGCCCACCAACATGACCGGTCCCCGTCGGGCCCGCAGCAACCACACCACCACGCCGACGAGTAATCCCGCCACCAGACCGAGCAGCAGGAACATCGCCAGCCCGTCGAACCGGTGCCAGCTCTCCGACGTCAACGGCACCAGCCGACCGTCCCGCGTGACCACCCGCATGCGCTGTGGTGGCGCGAGCTGCGCCCAGATCCAGCCCAACGGAAGCCCCACCAGACTGATGAGTGAGGCCACGCTGAAGGTCGGCAACAGGTCCGCCTTGACGACCACGCGAGGAGGCCGGTGAGCCGTTCCGACCGGTGTTCCGTGCACCCATTCGATGCCTGGTTGCTCGGACACTCCTATACCCTCCCCGCGCAACGCCCCGGCTTCGTCGTGGCGAGCCTAACCGGTCGGGGAGACGTCGGCGGAGGAGGTTTCCCCGTGCCTGCTGCACCGGGCCGTCCACCCGCTCGGCGTCACCTGCACCACCATCCGCCGTGCGCACACCGAGCAGTATCGCGGTGGTTCGAAGTCTGCGCGCGGAGTACGGCACTGATCGTGTTCCCGCGAGGACAGTGGCTGCCCGCAGTGGACGCAGTACACGGTACTCATCTCCGAGCTCCTACCAGGCTCACAGAGTGTCGCTCAGCGCCTTGATCGGCATCCGCAGATCGCCCAGCATGGTCAGGTCCTGCTGAGCGGGACGACCCAGATTGGTCAGGTAGTTACCGACGATGATCGCGTTGACCCCACCGAGTATGCCCTGTTCGGCACCCAGATCACCGAGGGTGAGTTCCCTGCCGCCCGCGAAGCGCAGCATCGTGCGAGGCATGGCCAGTCGGAACGCCGCCACGACCCGGAGCGCGTCCTTGCCTTCCACCACGTCGTAGGACTCGTACGGTGTACCGGGCTGAGGGATGAGGAAGTTCATCGGCACCTCGTCCGGGTCGAGCTCGGCGAGCTGCACCGCGAACTCGGCGCGCTGCTCCAGGGTCTCGCCCATGCCGATGATGCCGCCGCTGCACACCTCCATGCCCGCGTCCCGCACCATCCGCAGGGTCTCCCATCGTTCCTCCCACGTGTGCGTGGTGACGACGTTGGGGAAATGCGACCGGGCGGTCTCCAGGTTGTGGTTGTAGCGGTGCACGCCCATCTCGACGAGCTCGTCGACCTGTTCCTGGGTCAGCATGCCGAGCGAGCACGCGATCTGGATGTCGTTGCCGGAGTCGCGGATCGCCTTGATGCCGTCACGAACCTGCGACATCAGACGCGCGTCCGGGCCGCGTACCGCCGCCACGATGCAGAACTCCGTCGCACCCGTGGCCGCGGTCTCGGCGGCGGCCTTCACGAGGCCGGGGATGTCCAGCCACGCCGAGCGCACCGGAGTGGGGAACCGTCCCGACTGCGAACAGAAGTGGCAGTCCTCCGGGCAGCCGCCGGTCTTGACACTGACGATGCCCTCGACCTCCACCTCGGGCCCACACCACTTCATCCGCACTTCGTGGGCGAGGGACAGTAGCTCGGGAATGTACTCGTCGTCGAGGCGCAGCACATCGAGCACCTCGCGCTGGGATAATCCGATCCCCTTGTCGAGCACCTTTTCCCGAGCCAGGGCGAGAATCCCCGATTCCGTGGTTGCGGCCGTCACGGTATCTCCTTCGGACTTACTGGGTGTTCTGTGAGTCTGACGGACACCGCCGGAAAGGCACAGCGAGTTACATCACGTCGGGCTACATCACATCGGGCGTCGAAGCCGCGGTTCGGGTGAACTGGTCGGAATCGAACACGCCACCCAGCCACGGGGACAACCCACGACGGGCCTTGTCGAGGAATTCCGCCCGGCCTGCCGAGGCCGCTCCCTCCTGCAGGGCTCCCAACAGAGGCGCGGCGGCGGCCACCGACAGGTCGGCGGCGTTGCAGCGGGCGGCGAGATCGGGTTCGGAAGGCCAGGAACCGATGACGACACCCAGCATGTCGAGACCCCGACGGGTCGCCACCTCGGCGGTCAGAGCCGTGGCGTTGAGCGTGCCCAGCCCCGCCTCCGCGACGATGATCACGGGAGCGCTCAGCGCCCACGCCACGTCGGCGAGCGTTCCCCCCGCCGCGTCGAACCGCACGAGCAGCCCACCCGCGCCCTCCACGAGCACGAGGTCGTGGTCGTCGTGCAACCGTGTCGCCGCGGCCGCGGCGTCGGCGGGTGTCACCGCGGGCAGGCCGCTGCGGCGCGCGGCGGCCTCGGGCGACAACGGGTCCGGGTACCGGCGGAGTTCGCAGGTCGTCACGTCCCCGGCCAGGCGGCTCACGTCGGCGAGATCGCCCGGCTCCCCCGGCGCGACACCGGTCTGAGCGGGCTTGAGCACGGCGACACGCTGACCGCGGTCGGCCGCCAGCGCAGCCACCGCCGCCGTCACCACGGTCTTGCCAACGCCGGTTCCGGTTCCGGACACCACCAGCACGGTCACGGCAGCGACACTAATACCGCCGTCACCACGTGCCTTCACCCGGTCTTCACTTCGAAGGCCGGATACACCGCCGTGTCTTCCGCGTCTCGTGCCGGACAACCCGGTCAGGCGACCCCGGCCGTGTCCACCATCGCGGCGGTGATGAGCCCGATGTCCGCGTCGGAGATGACGTACGGCGGCATCGTATAGATCAGGTCGCGGAAGGGACGCAACCACACTCCCCGCGACGTCAACGCCTCGGTCGCCACCGCCATGTCCACCGGATGGTCGAGTTGCACCACGCCGATGGCGCCGAGCACCCGCACGTCCACCACTCCGGGCACGTCTCGCGCGGCCGCGAGGCCGTCCCGGAGTCCACGTTCGATACGGCTGACCTCGCTTCGCCAGGTGCCGTCGGACAACAACCCGATCGAGGCATTCGCGACCGCCGAGGCGAGCGGGTTGCCCATGAACGTCGGCCCGTGCGCCAGCACCGGCACCTCGCCGCGCGAGATGCCCTCGGCGACCTCGGAGGTGCACAGCGTCGCCGCCATCGTGAGGTAGCCGCCGGTCAACGCCTTACCCACACACATCACATCGGGTGTCACCCCGGCGTGTTCGGCGGCGAACAACGTGCCCGTGCGCCCGAATCCGGTGGCGATCTCGTCGAACATCAGGAGCACGTCGCACTCCTCGGTGACCTCGCGCAGGACCCGCAGGTACTCGGGATTGTGGAACTGCATGCCACCGGCTCCCTGCACCACCGGTTCCACCACGACGGCGGCCAGTTCGTCGGCGTGTTCCCGCACCGCCCGGACCAGGGTGTCCGCATAAGACCGGTCGACGGGGGTGTCGAATCCGGGCGGCGGGGCCGGGACGAACACCTGCTCCGGCAGAACACCACGCCACAGCGCGTGCATACCGCCTTCGGGATCGCACACGCTCATGGGATGGAAGGTGTCACCGTGGTACCCGCCGCGCCAGGTGAGCATCCTGTTCTTTCCCGTACGCCCCACGGAACGCCAGTACTGCAGACACATCTTGAGCGCCACTTCCACCGACACCGACCCGGAGTCGCACAGGAACACGTGTTCCAGCCCCTCGGGGGTGATGTCCACGAGCGTGGTCGCCAACGTGATGGCGGGTTCGTGGGTCAATCCGCCGAACATGACGTGACTCATCCGGGAAGCCTGCTCGGTCAACGCCGCGTCGAGCACTGGATGCCGGTAGCCGTGGATCGCGGCCCACCACGACGACATGCCGTCCACCAGCTCACCGCCGTCGGCCAGCCGCAGCCGCACCCCGGACGCCTCCTCGACCAACAGCGGCGGCACGGTGGCGGGCATCGGGCCGTAGGGATGCCACACGTGCCGGATGTCGAGTTCCAACAGCCTGCGAAGGCCAGGATCGAGCGTCATGACCGGCACTCTACGACGTGGCGATTACCGTGGTGCCATGCCGACCAGTCCCCGGTACCGGCCGATCACAGTCGATCACTTGGTGACCGAACTCGCCGAACGCGTGGCCGCCACCGCAGCCCACAGGCGATGGACCCGAGTGCTGATCGACGGTGCCGACGAGGCGACGAACACCGCGGAACTGGCCGACGCACTCGTCGATCCGCTACGGGTACGCGGACACGAGGTGCTGCGGGTATCCGCGGGCGACTTCCTCCGGCCGGCTTCGCTGCGCTTCGAACGCGGTAGGTACGACCCGGACGTCCGCTACGAGGACTGGCTCGACGTCGCGGCGCTCCGACGGGAGGTACTGGGACCTTTGGAACCGTCGGGTACCGGGGAAGTGCTGCCCGCGTTGTGGGACACTACTCGAGACCGCGCCTTCCGACTACCCCGCACTCGCCTACCCGACGGCGGGATCATGGTGCTGGACGGCGAGCTGTTGCTGGGGCAAGGACTGCCCGCCGAGATCACGGTGCACTTGTGGTTGTCCCACGGTGCCTTGAACAGACGCCTTCCCGAGGAGTCGCGCTGGGCCCTGCCCGCCTACACCCGATACGAGGAGGAAGTGGCACCGGCCGAGCTCGCCGACGTGGTGGTACGCGTGGACGATCCGCGTCGACCGGCGTTGCGGGAAGCGTGACGCCGGGCCTTGAGGGGCCCTGAAGGAGCACTGAAGAGCACAGTCCTCACCGGCCGCGGAAGCGCCCGCTCCGGCTTCGATACGTGTCCGCCGCTCCACCCAGTCGGCGACGGCCACTCAACAGGTCGGACAGTCGTTCGGCCAGCACGTCCCAACGCCAGTGCTCGCTGACCCACCGTCTTCCCGCCTCGCCCATCCGCCGAGCCCGAACCGGGTCGGCCAGCAGCGCGGCCAGGGTCTCCACGAGCTGCGTCTCCTCCCGACCGTCGACGACGTGTCCGGTGACTTCGTCCAGCACGGTCTCCGGCGCGCCACCCGAGTTGCCCGCCACCACCGGCAGCCCCGTGGCCGACGCCTCCAGGTAGACGATGCCCAACCCTTCGACGTCGAGCCCCTTGCCCCGGGTTCGGGCCGGCATGGCGAACACGTCACCGGCCGTGTAATGAGCGGGAAGTTCCTCCCACGGCACCGACCCTGTGAAGATCACGTGTTCCGCGACACCGCACTGCTCGGCCAAAGAGGTAAGACTGCGGCGGTACGGACCACCACCGACGAGCAACAACGCGGTTCCCGGAACACGGCGCCGTAGCTCGGGCAACACCCTCACCAGCATGTCCTGGCCCTTACGCGGAACCAGCCTCGACACACACACCACTGTGGGCCGACTGCCGAGCCCGTAACGCTTCCGCAACTCCGACCGTGCCGCGTCGTCGGGACGAAACACCGTCGGGTCCACTCCGGACGGAAGATGTTCCAAGCCCGCCAACGGGCCGAACGCCGAGGCGAACCGGTGGCGAGTGTAGTGACTGACGAACGTGACGACGTCGGTGGTGTCACCGATACGACGAAGAGCCTGCCGGGCCGCCGGAATCATGGACCAGCCGACCTCGTGCCCGTGTGTGGAGGCCACCACACGGCTCGCGCCGGCCTTCCGCAGCGGTTCGGCGAGCAACGCCAGCGGCGCGGCGGCACCGAACCACACGTTCTCGCAACGCCGCGAACTCAACAACTGCCTCGCGCGCCGCAGCACATCCGCAGTCGGCAACATCAACGACGTGGGATGCCGCACCACCTCGAACGGCTGCTCGGCGTCGAACTCCCTGTGGGACCCCGAACTCCTCTCCCAGGAGGGGGCGTACACCACCAGTTCCTCGTCGGGCAACCGGGTGGCCAACGAGTGCAGATACGACTGAATGCCCCCGGGCCGGGGCGGGAAATCGTTGGTCACCAACAACGTGCGAGGCATGGTGCCGAGAGTATCCCGCCCCGGTGGGGGCATTCATCGAAGGCGGGTCAGGCGACCCGACGCGCGCCGCTGTACTGCTGGCCGTCCAGCGACGCCACCTTCACGACATCACCCGAGCTGGGCGCGTGCACCATCATGTTGTTGCCGATGTAGATGCCGACGTGCGACACCGGTGAGTAGAAGAACACCAGGTCGCCGGGCTGCAACTGCGACCTCGGCACCGGGGTGCCGTACTGCGACTGCGCCGAGCTGGTGCGCGGAATGTTGATGCCGGCCTGGGCGTAGGCCCACTGGGTCAGCCCCGAGCAGTCGAAAGTGCCCGGGCCCGTGGCGCCGTACACGTACGGGCTGCCGCGCTTGCTCATCGCGGCGTCGATCGCCCGTTGCGCGGCGGGTCCGGGGGCCTGGATCGGGCCCACGTCGGGGCCCTGGTCCTGCTGCGCGGCCTCGTCCTCGGCACTGAGCAGGCCCGCCTGTTCGGCCAGCTCCTCCTTCTGTTCCTCCAGCTTCTTCTTGCGGACCTCGAGGTCAGCGGCGATCTCGGCGGCCTTGTCCTTGGCCTCCTTCGCCTTCTGCTGCGCCGTGGCCGCCTCGTTGCGACTCTCCTCCGCCCTGGTGACGGCGTCCTTGAGCGCGCTCAGTGCCCGGTTCTTGTCCGCCGCGAGAAGGTCGATCGCCGAGGAACGATCGAGGAAGTCCTGTGGGGACTCGCCCGTGAGCAACGCCGACATCTTGTTCAGCTGCGCGCCGCTGGTGAACGACACGCCCGCGAACCTGTCGACCTCCTTACGGAACTCCTCTTCGTCGGCACGCGCCTTCGCCTCGGCGTCCTTCGCCTTCTTCAGGGCCTTGTCGAACTTGTCGAGTTCCTCTTGCTTGGCCTCCAGGTCTTCCTGAGCCTTGAGGTAGTCCTCGTTGAGTTTCTCGGCCTTACTGGCGATCTCCCGATATTTCTCCAGAGCGTCGGAGCCGCTCGGGGGCTGTTGCGGGGCGGGGAACGTGGGTGTCGCCGCGGCCGGCGCCTGGGTGAAGGTGACGGTCGCGATCACAGCGAACGCCGCCAATGCTCCAGACACCACACGTTTTACGGGATGCGACCGCACGTCGCGCGTGTCTCCTTTGCTTTTCAGCCGCCTACCGGCGACGGCACCGGCGAACGCGACAGGACCACTCCACGTCCGGCCGCGGCTGTCACGACGGCACCGCACCGGGCATGGCATCCATGTCAACTGCTTTCGATACCCGATATCGGGTTCGTCGCCGTTCGTCACCGCCGCATCCGGCACAGCTCCCCGACAAGCTGTTTCGGCGGCGATCCCGCGTCGCCGACCCCTGTGGAACGGCTGACTCGCGCGAGATCTCGGCCAGATTACGAAAGAGCGTCCACGGCGTCCATCAACCCGCCGAAAGGAATCGGTGACTGTACGTGGGCAAACCTTCGGACCAGCGGTTTGTCGCAGCCTGTGAGCAGCGCAACACGCTCACCCGGTCAACGACGCGACCGTTCACCTGATCGGATGGACCGCTCAGCGAAAAGCCTGAACGAAGAGTGCTCGCGCGAAGTATGTCGCGAAGTCACGCTATGCGGTGAGAATCGTCGGCCACCACGGACTCATGCGGCCACATGACGTAACGGCGGCACCATTCCGGCGTCAGCGAGCAGATTGACCGCCCGCAGTTCCTCCGCTGTCCAATGCAATGGCCGGGCAGTGTCGACCACCACGCTCACGACACAATCCGAACACTTCTTCTCCCGGAAAACACACCGCGCGCAGTCAACGATCACCGCGGCCGAATCGCACACGGCATCGTCGAAAGAACCGGCGTCCTCGACTTCGTTCACAACGAACACGGTAAGGACGACCACCGACAGTTCGGCGAGTGAGAACGACACAGCGGGAAAAGTGGAAAAACAAGGTTTCGTTCGACGGTCGGATTATTCGACTGTCGATACCTCGCCCGCATCGCCCCCGATGCGCCCCGCCACAGAGCACACCCCCGCAACGGGTTCCATGAGCCCCGAAAGACCGCGCTACACGCGGCCAAGACGGGTGAGCAGCACGGAGGCGGGAACGGCATAGGAGCCTTCCGCACACACCGAATTCACCACAGCCTGGTCCGAGGTGGCGACCACCAAAGGACGTCCCTGCGGCTCCGACCGGACGAGGGACCGGATGACGTCGTCGGCCAACACTCCGGGATCCGAGAACAGGACGCGCACGTTCCGCGGTCCCGCGGCCGGGATGGAGGTCACGTCGGCTCCGTCGAACACGACGGTGACCTCGGCGCCCGTACGCGAAACCAGAGCACCGAGCTCACGCACCAGACGCTGCCGCTGCTCGGCCAGGGACAGCTCCGGGTACCCGGTCTTGGTGATGTTGTAGCCGTCCACGATCACGTGCACGTTCGGCAACGCGAGGAGGGTGTCGAGCGCGGCCGGTTCCGACACCCGGCCACCCCGACGCCCCGGACTCGCGCCGCGCACGGCGTCGGCGGGTCGACGCGGACTCGGTCCGACCGACAACTCCCGACGCAAGCCGTCCACCGCGCCGCTGAGAGTGTCCAGCAACATCGACAGCCGCATCTCGTCGGCATCGCGTGCCTCCCGAGCGGACTGCCGCGCCGCCTCGGCCTCGGACACGGCCCGCTCGGCCCTGGTCCGTTCCGCCGCGGCTTTCTGCCGCTCGCGTTCCAACCGCTCCGCCATGGCCTCGATCTCGGCGTCACGCTCGGCCTGGATACGCTCCCGCGCCGCCACGGCCTCCGCAGCGGCGTCCTGGGCCTCCCGCACCACGATGCCCTGTTTCCGCAACCGGCCCCGCAGGCGGTTCAGTTCCTCCTCGCGCTCGGTTCTGGCCCGTTCGACCACGGCGTGCGCCTCTTCCAGCTCCTCCCGCAGCCTGCCGACCTCGGCCTCCAGCTTCCGCACCCGCGCCACGGCCGCGTCGCGTTCGGCCCGCAGAGCGGACTCCTCGGTGTTCTTCGCCACCAACCGCACCCTCGACGAGGCGCTGGACTCGCCGAGCAACACGGCTGCCGCGGCGGCGGCCACGGAGTCGTCGTCGTTCGGATTCAGCGCGTCCACACGGTGCTCACGCAGCCATTCGAGCACCGCGGTCCGAAAGCGTGAGGAGTCTCTCAGCGCCTTCAACAACGCGGTGCCCCCGAGCTTCGCCCGTTTGGCCGGCGCGAAACGGGCCACGGGCCGCAGCTGGCGCGGCACATCGTCACTGGGGAGCTTGCCCAGCGCCGCGGCGGCGAGCGCGGCCACCCGTTCCCGGACCGGTTCGGGAAGACCGAGCCAGTCGACGGATTCCGTGCCGGAAGCGCTCTCCCCCGCCCTGGTGGGCTGGGCAGCGGACTCGACTTCGCCGGGCGCACCGGCAGCCGACCGCCCCGAGGCGGACTCCTCGGGCGGCTGAGGGTACGCGGACGACGACAACATCGGTCCAGCTTAGTTTCTCGGACCGCCGACCGCGCCCCCTGGTCGTTCACCGACAGGGCCCGGCCGACGGTGATCACCGTGCGAAACAGGACCCGGCACGAAAGGGATACGGACGACATCGGTCACATCCCCACCGGGACTTGTCGGTGTCTCTCCCTAGAGTCTTCGCTCATGCAGCTTGCGTTCGACGAGCTGGGCACTCCCCTGCACGAAGTCACGTTCGTGGTCGTCGACCTGGAGACCACGGGCCGCACTCCCGACGAGGCGGGCATCACCGAGATCGGTGCGGTGAAGGTCCGGGGCGGCGAGGTGTTGGGCGAGTTCACGACCCTGGTCGACCCCGGTGTGCCGATCCCGCCTCAGATCGTCGAGCTGACCGGCATCACCGCCGCCATGGTGCGCTCGGCCCCGCGTATCGAACACGTGCTGCCCGCGTTCCTGGAGTTCGTCTCCGGCGCGGTGCTGGTGGCCCACAACGCGAGCTTCGACATCTCGTTCCTCAAAGCGGCCTGCGACACCCATGGCTACGTGTGGCCGAAACCCACCGTGGTGTGCACGTTGAAACTCGCCCGACGCGTCCTCGAAAAGCAGGAGACCCGAGGGCATCGCCTGTCGACGCTGGCCGCCTTCTTCGGGGCTGGGAGCACTCCCAGGCATCGGGCGCTCGATGACGCCAGGGCCACCGTCGACGTCCTGCACGGTCTGTTGGAACGTGTGGGCTCCCTCGGCGTGCACTCGCTGGAAGAACTGCTCGACTACCTGCCCGGTGTCACACCGGCGCAGCGCCGTAAGCGCGGCCTGGCCGCGGACCTGCCCGAACGCCCGGGTGTCTATCTGTTCCGCGGCCCGTCCGACGAGGTGCTCTACGTCGGTACGGCGCGCGATCTGCGTCGGCGGGTACGGCAGTACTTCACCGCTTCCGAGAACCGAAGTCGCATCAAGGAGATGGTGGCGCTGGCGGAACGGGTCGACACCGTGGAATGCGCCCATGCCTTGGAGGCGGCCGTGCGGGAACGGCGGTTGCTGGCGGCCCACCGCCCCGCCTACAACCGCCGTTCCCGGAACCCGGGCAAGGTGTGGTGGGTGGTGCTCACCGACGAACCGTTCCCCAGACTGTCGGTGGTGCGACGGCCACGCGACGGCGCGCTCGGACCGTTCACCTCCCGGGCTCGTGCCAGATCCGTGGCCGACACACTCGCAGACCTGGCCCGGTTGCGTACGTGCACCCGCCGCATACCCGCCACAGAGGCCTCGGGCCGTCCCTGTGTGCTCGCCGAACTGGGCAGCTGCGGAGCACCGTGCACCGGCGCCCAGACGGCCGAGGACTACCGCTCCTCGGTGCGACTCGTCATCGATCTCATCGACGGTGTGGACACCACACTCCTGCAGCTGGGCCACGACCAACTGGACGAGCTCTCGGCGACCCACCACTTCGAACGCGCGGCCCGCCGTCGCGACGAGTTGGTCGCGCTGCTGCGCGCCGTCGACAAGCGGCACAGGTTGACGGCGCTGGCCTCCCTCGAAGAACTCGTGGCGGCCGCCCCCGACGGCTCGGGTGGGTGGGAGTTCGCCGTCGTGCGGTACGGCCGACTGGCCTCCGCCGGGGTCGCGCGTCGAGGCGTACCACCCATGCCCGTCGTCGAGACACTCGTCGCCTCGGCGGAGACCGTGCTGCCCGAACCGGGTCCGCTGCGCGGAGCGAACGGTGAGGAGACGGCGCTACTGTGGCGCTGGCTGACCCGGCCGGGAGTCCGTTTGGTACGCACCTCGACGCCGTGGGCCGAACCTGCTCACGGTGCGGGACCCTGGCGAGCCTGGATAGACACGGCCGACACGGCGACGGCCCTGGAAGCCTTCGGCCGCGGCGACTCGGACGCGAGATGAGCGTTCATCCGCCACCCCGTACTCTCAGCACACGAAGGAACCACGCTCGCTCATCGACAACACCACAAGGAGGCCTTCGTTGATTACCGCGATCGTGCTCATCCATGCCGCGACAGACAGCATTCCCGAGACAGCGCAGGCGATCGCGGACATCGACGGAGTGTCCGAGGTCTATTCGTGCGCCGGAGACGTCGACCTGGTCGCCGTTCTGCGCGTGTCGAGCCACGAGCGACTCGCCGAGGTGATCCCCGGCCAGATCGGCAAGGTTCCCGGTGTGGTCGACACCGTCACCCACATCGCCTTCCGGTCGTACTCCAGCGCCGACACCGAATCCGCCTTCGACATCGGCATCGACGACAGCTGAGTGTTCCCGGCGCCGAACGACGACGCCACTGGACGGCGCCTCCCGCTCGGCAAGCGAACACGAAGAAAGCCCCGGCACCACGCCTCGCGGTGCCGGGGCTTTCTTCGTCGGCTTCGGTGCCTAGCGTTCGCTCGGCGAACTGGCCTCCTCGGGCTGCGGCGCTTCCAGCTCGCCGCCCCCGGGGTAATCGCCTTGCTCCGCCCTGGCGCGCTCCAGGGCCGCCGCTTCCTCCGGCGGGTCCGGGGTCAGCATCGAACCGGACACCGGCTGCCCCGCCGAACCGAGCTCGTTCATCTTCTTCGGCACCGGCGCACCCTGGTATTCCAGCGGAATCGGGTGGCCGTGCTCGTCCACCGGGCCGAGCGGCTGGTGGACCTCGATGAACTCACCGTGCGGCAGGCGCTTGATGATGCCGGTCTCGACGCCGTGCTCCAGCACCTCCCGGTCGGACCGCTGCAGGCCCAGGCAGATCCGGTAGGTGATGTAGTAGGCCAGCGGCGGCAGGATCAACAACCCGATGCGGCCCGCCCACGTCATCGCGTTCAGTGAGATGTCGTACTTGAACGCGACGATGTCGTTGAACCCGGAGATCTCCAACACCATGAAGAACGTCAGGGCCATGACACCGAGGCTGGTCCTCACCGGTGCGTCACGCGGACGCTGCAGCAGGTTGTGATGCGCGGTGTCCTTCGAGAACTTGCGCTCGATGAACGGATACCCGATCAGTAGCGCGAACAGGATGCCCATACCGATGGCACCGGCGAAGAACACCGGCGGCACCGTGTAGTTGCCCAGATACAGCTCCCACGCCGGATAGATACGTAGGATGCCGTCGGCCCAGGCCAGATACCAGTCGGGCTGAGATCCCGCCGACACTTGCGACGGGTTGTACGGGCCGATATGCCACACCGCGTTGATCTGGAACAGACCCGACATCAGCGCGATGAAGCCGGTCACCAAGGCGAACCAGAAGCCGGCCTTGAGCGCGAACACCGGCATGATGCGCACGCCGACCACGTTGGTCTCCTTGCGGCGCACACCGGGGAACTGCGTGTGCTTCTGGTACCACACCAGCGCGAGGTGGACAGCCACCAGCGCCAGCATGATGCCCGGGACGATCAGGATATGCAGGGCGTACATCCTGGGCACAATCAGCGTGCCCGGGAACTCGCCACCGAACAGGGCCCAGTGCAGCCACGTACCGATCACCGGCACCGAGAGCACGATGCCCGACAGCGTCGCCCGGACACCGGTACCGGACAGCAGGTCGTCCGGCAGCGAGTAGCCGAAGAAGCCCTCGAACATACCCAGGATCAGCAGCAGCGCGCCGATGACCCAGTTCGCCTCGCGCGGCCTGCGGAAGGCGCCGGTGAAGAACACCCGGAACATGTGCACGAACATCGCGGCGACGAAGATCAACGCCGCCCAGTGGTGCATCTGCCGGATGAACAGACCACCGCGGATCTCGAACGAGATCTCCAAGGTGGACTCGAGCGCCCGCGACATCTCGATGCCCTGGAGGTTCTTGTACGGACCGTCGTACACGACCTCGGCCATCGAGGGGTCGAAGAACAACGTCAGGTAGATACCCGACAGGATCAGGATGATGAAGCTGTAAAGGGCCAGCTCACCGAGCAGGAACGACCAGTGGGTCGGGAACACCTTGTTCAGCTGGCGCCGCAACCCCTGGGCCAAGTGATAACGCTGGTCAGCGTTGTTCGCGGCCTCAGCGACCCGCTTGGCCAGCAAGCCGGAGCCCTTCGTCGGCGTAGTGAGTGAGCTCATGACTTGCGCTCCCAGTAACCCGGACCGATCGGCTCGATGAAGTCGTGCCGAGCGATGAAATACCCGTCAGTGTGCACCGTGATGGGCAGCTGCGGCAGCGCACGCGTCGCCGGGCCGAACACCGGCTTCGCGTACTGCAGGATGTCGAACTGCGACTGGTGGCACGGACACAGCGCCCGGTTGGTCTGCTGCTCGTACAGCGACGTGGGGCAACCCACGTGCGTGCAGACCTTGGAGTAGGCGTAGTAGGCGCCGTAGTTGAAGTCCTCCTGGCCCTTGCGCTTGACCACCTGCTCAGCGTCCTCGGGACGCAGCCGGATCAACATCACAGGGCTGTCGGAACGCTTGAGCGCGGCCGACAGCGCGTGCGGGTCGTCGCGTTCGGACTCACGGAAGGGGAAGACGGTCTCCATACCGCCCGCGTCGAGGTCCTCCGGACGAACCAGGGAGATCTCCTGCGGGTCACCTGTGTTGCGTCGGAGGTAGACGATCTCACCCGGATACCGCGGCTTCCAGGCGGTGTGGGCGAGCGAGTCCTCGCTCTCCGGGTTCTTCCACGGGTCCTTCACGAATCCGGCCAGCGGCAACACCACTGTGCCCAGACCCAGGACACCGGCCCCCAAACCGGCCGTGCGCTTGATCATCGACCGGCGCCCGATGGTGCTGCGCTCGCCGGCGTCGGCCAGCTGAGCCACGATCGTCTTGCGGTCGATCTCGGCCGAACCCTTGCCCATGTTGTCGGAGCGCTCTTGCACAGCGAGCTCGTCCGGGACGAACCGCTTCGTGTAAAGCAAGGCACCGATCGCCAATGCAAGCACCGACACACCCAGCGTGATGCCGAGCATCGGTGTGTAGAGGCTGTACCAGAAGTGCCCCTGCTCGTCCTCCGGAGGCCGGTATTCCGACGGCCACCAGATCAACGCGGCCAGGAATGCAAGCCCCGCCAGGATGGCGAGGACGAACCACAACGTCACCGCGCGCTGGGCGCGCTTCTCGGCCCTGGTGCCCTTGACCGGCCACGGATCGGGGTAGTTGACGATCTCGACCCCGTCCAGCTTCGCGCCGAGCCGGACGAGTTCGTCACGGCTCATGGCCGCGAGCTCTTCCTCGCTCGGCCGCTGCTCCGGCCCGTTA
>NZ_DAHVQP010000020.1:0-17564 GCF_027317685.1 Saccharomonospora sp. | reverse complement strand
CATCGTCAAGAAACTGACCCACCAAGACCGGCCAGCACCCCTCAGTCGCCTCGCTCTACCGCGCCCTCGCCAACAACGACGCCTGACCAGCAGAGTTACGGACTCATTGCCCCTTTCGCTCGTATCCCGGCGGTCCCCCTTCTAACGGTTCCTCAACGACACACTGCGACCCCAGTTACGCGCACGCGATACGCGAAACAGTAAAGCGACGCGCGAAACGCTAAACAAGCGTGGCACACAATGGATGTTATGTGCCACGTGTATTCGGTGCCCCTCAACGAGCGATAAGCAGCCCCCGGCGGACAAGGCCACCGCGACCCGGGGGCGGAAAACTTGGGAGCATCCGAGTCGACCTCAGAGGTATGTGACGCTCGCAGGCCCAGTGAGCGCTGGGGAACATCGGCCGCTGAGACGGTAGGGCCGCGGAATGGGACTGGGCGCCATGGGACCGACCCGACGGTTCAGTGCACCCCTGTGCCCCGGCCGCGCCATCGCCACCTCGCGAACTGGACTATGGGGCCGAGCGAGGCGACGGCACCCCCGAGCAAGCCAGGGCCTTGATTTTGTCTGTTTTACCTGATTTTGAAGCGGACGCGGCTGCGGATATCAGGAACTTTTTTTCGTCACCGTGACGAAACTAGGTCGATAGTCTGGGGGCCCTTTGAGGGGTTCTTCGGGATCGAATAAGGGCATGTTCGCGGTAGTTTGAGCGGACGTGATCCGAAAGTGCGCCACGCTTTCCTGTGTCCCCACGCCGCGACTCGATTCAGGTGTGGCTAGCGAGGTACCCAGCGGGCGAGCCGACATGCGCCGGCCCCACCGTATCCTGGCGACCTCTCAATCCACCTGCCCTCCCCTTTCCTCAACACAACGCGGGTGTGCGAGGTTCTTCTTCGCTGGGATGTGGCACTCCAAGGAATGACGCCGGAAGCATGTCGCAAGAGCACGACGGAGCGGATGTCCAGCACGTGGTGTCGAGATCCATGCCAGGGACTTCCGATGGCCGCGGTGAAGAGGGAGAACCACCATGAAGTACCTGCTGCTGAAGCACTACCGGGGCGGCCCGACCCCTGTCGGTGACTGGATTCCGATGAGCGAGTGGACGTCGGAGGAGATCGACGCGCACGTACAGTTCATGCGCGACTTCGCAGTCCGCTTGATGGAGACAGGCGAGTTCGTCGATGCTCAGGCACTGGCACCCGAGGGATCGTTCGTGCGGTATGACGGTGAGAGGCGCCCACCGGTGGCCGATGGCCCGTTCGCCGAGGACAAAGACCTCATCGCCGGCTGGATGGTCATCGACGTGGAGTCGTGGGACCGCGCGGCCGCCCTGGCCGGAGAGCTGTCCGCCGCTCCCGGTTCCGGTGGCAAGCCGATACACGAGTGGATCGAGGTTCGACCGTTCCTCTCCGATCAGCACACGAGTACCGGGTGAACGAGCGCCCCACACTTGCGCGACTACCGTCGCTGCGCCGGTGTATGGGGGCCGCGTGAACACCGCGGTGTGGGCCCGTGATCGCGAGGCGGCGGCAACCGACATGGCAGAGGGACCGTTCACGCGGTCCTCACTTTCCGGTCGTAGGGTTCACGTTGATCGAAGCGGAGAACTCACAGAAGGCGATAGTGACGGACTCCCACACACCGCGGTGGCCCATGGTCTCGTCGAGGCATGGCCGTTGCATGCCGTAATCGGCGACACTGGTTGGTGCGCGTTCTTCGAGTGATTCGGTTCGAAGGTGCCGCGGTATGCGAGTCGTGTGAGACTGTCCGCGGTGCGCATCGACTCCTCCTCCACAGCGGATGCCAAGGATTGTCGTGCCCGCGACGACAATTCACCCACACAGTCGTCGGCACTCTTTCTCATGATCGAGACTACTTTGATCGTGGGATCCGTTTTCCTCACCCACGATTCATCCTCGATGCCGACACGGGTGAGTGTGCTTAGTTTGAGGCCGATGCCGATGTCCAGCGGGCATGGCTTTTTCGCGATGCCAAGGACATCGTCAAGGACACCGTCGCAGCATTCACCGACCGAATGGAACGGAGCCCGCACGTGACCACGACAACCGACGACAGTGCCGAACTACGCGCCCAGTTGGTCGACCGCCTGGTCGGTGACGATCTCCTGCATGAACCACGCTGGCGTGAGGCGTTCCGTGCCATACCGAGGGAGGTACTCGTCGACCGGTTCGCCGTACACGATCCGGCAACCGGAAGGCACACTCACCACGATCCAACCGTCGACCGCGCCAGTGCACTGGCCGCGGTCTACAGCGACGTGGCGTTGCTGACGCAACTCGACTCCGGCGGCACAGCCACCTCCAGCTCCACCGCACCGTCACTGATGGCATTGATGCTGGAACGACTCGATGCCCGCCCGGGACACCGGGTGCTGGAAATCGGGACCGGCACCGGCTACAACGCCGCGCTTCTGTGTCATGGACTCGGCGACCACGCCGTCACCAGCATCGACATCGACCCTGGCCTCGTCGCGCAGGCCCGAGCACGGCTGGCCGAGCTCGGCTATGGTCCCCACCTCGTCGTCGGCGACGGCGCGCTCGGCGTCCCGGCCCCCGACCAGTACGACAGGATCATCGCCACGTGTGGCCTGGCCCGCGTTCCCGAAGCATGGCCTGCCCAGGTTTGTGAAGGCGGTGTCATCCTGGTCAATCTGGGTTTCGCCCTAGCCCGGCTCACCGTCGCGGCCGACCGCAGTGCCTGTGGCCGGTTCACCGACTACGCCTCGTTCATGCGCCGACGCACCGATACCGGCGAGACCGCACCCACCGTGCACGACATCCTCACCGCCGCCGACCGTGACGGCGCAACCTACCAGGCCCCGTTTCCTTCCTTTCTCAAGGAACGACCGCTGCAATGCCTGCACGCCATCGTCCACTCCCACGTGCACAAGGTCATGGTGCACAGCGACGAAGGCGACCTCTACGTGTTGAGCAACCCCGGCACAGGTTCCTGGGCCCGCGCACGCCTTGGACCGGATGGGCAAGCCACTGTCGTGCACGGGGGACTTGGTGATCTCTGGGGCGATCTGGTGGGACTTGCCGCCTGGTGGGACGATCTCGGCCGCCCCGAACCCACCCGCTTCGGGCTGACCGTGTCCTCCGACGGTACGCACACGTTGTGGCTGGACCAGCCGGACCGCGCTGTGATGCACCTGCCCACCGTTGACCTGACTCAGTAGGCGCATGGCACCTGGGGTTAGGGCCGCGCGAATGGTGGGCCGGCACTATGGGCCGGCACTAATTGCCGGGGCTACGGGGCTACAGTCGCGTAACGGCACTCGTGTTCGGAAAACCCCAATCGCATGAGCAACTCATTCACCATGGTGCGGAACAAGGGCTCATGGTCGGTGATCGCGGGCCCCATGTGCCCGAAGACTTCCAAACACACCGCGCCGTAGATCTGCCGCCAACAATCGAGGAAAACCTTGATGACTCCGGCTGGAAGTTCGGGCCGGCCGATCACTTCGCGGTAATGGGACATCTGCTCGAGCAGGTCCTTTGGCATGCGGTTCTCGTCGCGCACCGGAAAGTCCCGTTTCCGCCACGCCTCGAACACCAGCGGCCCCCACACCCCCGCCAGGCGGAGCATCCAATCCTCGGTCAGCTCCGTCTGTGCCGGCCCCGCTGCCGGAGTGGGCGGGCCGAACAGCATTCTGAACTCGACGACGTTGGCGTTGGCCCACTCGCGAAAAGCGTACGTCGCCGCCCACAAACGCCCGGCGAGGTCGTCCGAGGGGTGACGTTCCACCGCTGCCTGCATAGTCTCGACCAGTTCGCTCACCAGGTCTTCAGCCAGGCCACGCACGATGTCCGGCAGCCCGGCGTAATAGCGGTACAGCGCCGGGGCGGTCACTTCGACCTCCCGCGCGATCGCGCTGAGCGTCAACGCGGAAGGCCCCTGCTCGGTCAGTATCTTTCGTGCGCTGCGTTTGATGTCACGTCTCAGCTGCTCCCGCAGTCTGTCCCGTCGCGAAACCCGCTCCTCCACACCTCCATCGTCCCACGGGCGTGAAACACTCCGTTGTAATGGGCGATCATTCAGTAATTTCTCTTTACTGACTAAGTAGTTCACGGTGGCCTGTTCAGGTCACGTCCAAGACAAGCGCTGTTTCAGTCGGGGCTGGCGGAATCAACCGTCTCAACGAAAACCCACCCCTGCCAAGTTCACGCGATCAGCGCCACCGCCGCGAAGATCACTGGCAGGCTGGTCACGGTGCTGACGAGCACCGCATCGCGCGCGAAGGTGACCCCTTGGCCGAACCGCACCGCGTAGCCGAAGACGTTCTGCGCCGCAGGCAGCGCCGCGCAGACGACCACGGCGAGCAATGCCGTGCCACTCAGCCCCAGTAATGACCCCAGCCCCAACGCGAGCAGAGGGTGGATCACGTTCTTCAGCACCACCGCCACGACGAGTGACCCTCGACTCTCGGGATCTCGGCCGGGCATTGTCGAGCCGTGCAGTGAGATCCCGAAGGCCAGCAACATCGCGGGCACCGCGAGGTCGGCCAGCAATCCCACCGGCGCCATGATCAGTTCCGGCACGGTCACCTCGAACGCGGTCACCAGCAGGCCGAGCCCTGTCGCGATCGCGAGCGGGTTACGTAATGGTGCGGTGAGGGTTCGAGCCCATGAGGGACGTCCCCCTTCCCGCACCGACACCACATCGAGCACGGTGGTGAACACCGGGGTCAGCACGGCGAGCTGGAACAGCAGAACCGGTGCGACCACGGTGGCGTCCCCGAACACGTAAGCGGCGACGGGTAGGCCGAGGTTTCCTGCGTTGACATATCCGCTCGCCATCGCACCGACCGTGGTCTCTCCCACCGGTCTGCGACGTAGCCACCCGAACGGCACATACAACGCACAGGCAAGTGAACTGGTAACAGCTGTCACTATCAGTGCCGACGAGAGCACCGCGCTGACGTCGGCCTGCGCCACCGTGGTGAACAACAACGCCGGACTCGCGACGAAAAACGCTGTTCGAGACAACACCTCCGTGGCGGAGGACCCGAGCACACCGGCTCGGCCGACGGCGTATCCCACTACAACCACGCAGGCGATGACCAGGAATCCCTCGACCACACCACTCATGTCGCTGTCACTTTGCTGACAGTAAGGCTGTGACCGGCGTCAATCGGCGTCGGGGCCGCGATCCTTGCGCCGTGGCCCCGACGCAGGTGGGTGTCTTCTGTGCTGCCCCACGACAACACAGAAAGGACGTCTGGTTCCGGTTCTGGACCGTGACAGCGGGTGTCGGGCGGGTATAACCCGCGCATGGCATTGCATTGGAAGCTGGTGATCGACACCTCGGATGCGCCTACGCTCGCTGATTTCTGGGCCGCCGTGCTCGGCTACGAGGTGGAGGACCAGAGCACGTTGATCGATCAGTTGTTGGCCGCCGGGCAGATCGACGAAAGCGTCGTCGCCGAACATCGCGGGCACCGCACTTTCCGTGGATTCGCGGCCATCCGGCATCCGGATGACCCGTTCGACCGGAACACCGGCATCGGGCAGGGCCGCAGACTGCTGTTCCAGGACGTGCCGGAGGCCAAGACGGTCAAGAATCGGCTGCACATCGACGTGCACGCGGGAACGGACGGGCTCGACGCGCTCGTCGAACGGTTGGAGTCGCTCGGCGCGGCTCGGGTCCGGGAATTCGACAAGGGGCCGGCCGGGCACTGGTGGGCGATGCGTGATCCGGAAGACAACGAGTTCTGCGCCGCAGGGTGAGCAGCGGCATCACGCGGGGCACAGGCCGGGCAGGAACGATGCCGGTAATCGCTGCCGGTGTTTTCGGTCTGGGGAGATTACACGCTGACCGTGTCTTCGCGGTCTTCGCCGAGTGTCGACGGGACTTGTCCGGCCGGCTTGGGACAATCGTGGTGTGCTCGAGTTCGCAGGCCCACACGACATCGCCCGCCGCACCTTCGCCGCAGTTGACGCGGCTGTCGGGGTGGGACGCGAGTTCGGGCTCACCGTGACCGATGCCGTGGTGCTGCACGATGTTTTCTCCGTCGTCGTGCACCTCGCGCCCTCGCCGGTCGTGGCCCGGGTTCCGGTCGTCCTGCCACATTACACGGACCTCGGCTCCCTGGCGCGCCGCCAACAAGCGGAACTGGAGGTGACCCGGTGGCTTGCGGACCAGGGGACGCCCGTCATCCCACCCAGCCCCCTCGCACCGCGGAAGCCGGTTCGACGGGACGGGTTCTCGATGACGTTCTGGCAGTTCGTCGAGGAAGACCGGGACGAACAACCCGACTACGTGGCGAACTGCGAAATCGTCCCCGACCTGCACGCCGCGATGCGCCCCTACCCGGGTCGCCTGTCGTTTCTGTCGGCCGCCGAACCACGGTTCGTCGAAGAAAGTCTCGCACTGCTCGGCAAACATCCCGACCTCATCGCCCCGGCGGACCTGGACCGTGCGCTCCGGGAGTGGCGGGTTCTGAAACCCCTTGTACGTTCCCGCGCGGCGTTCGAGGAGGCGTTTCCGGGGATCGAGCTGCAACCCATTCACGGTGACTGCCCACCCGCGAACATCTTCTCCGGTGTGGCCGGGAACCTCTACGCCGACTTCGAGCTGGCCACGTTGGGTCCGGTGGAATGGGATCTGGCCGCTCTCGGCCCCGATTGCGAAGCCGCCTACAACCGTGGCGCGCAGCGCAACGGGATGCGGATGTTGAACGAGGATGTGCTCAGGTTCGTCAACGCCGTGGGCATGCTGCGGGCCATCGCCTCTTTGGCGCTCGTGCCGCAGCTGCCCTCGCTGGTGGAGTACCTGATGCCGGCTGTCGACCAATGGCGGTCGACGCCGTTCGCCGGCGGTGTGGGCGACTGAGGGTCCACACGTCTGCGTTCAGTCGTCGAGGAGCCATCGCAAGCCCTTGCTGCGGGCCACGAGGAACAAGCCGACCGCCAGCATCGCCGCGTGGCCCCCTATCCGCAGCGGCTCGGGCAGTGCGACGTAGTTGAGCACGAACCAGCTGTCCGAGTCGGAAAAGATGTTGTTGGCCAGCCCTCCTCCACCTTGGACCAGCAAGGCCAGGCCGATGAGCACGACGACACCTGTCATGACGTTCTCCCCCAACTGAGCAATACGCTTGTATCGGTATTCTCGGATACTACAGAGATCGAACACCCAAATCAATACGAAAGACTTGGAAAGATAGCGATGGGGCGAGGCAGCAGCGGGGTTCGCGGCCCTGGCGCCGCACACGAACAACGACGCCGCGACATACTCGAAGCGGTCTTCACGATCGTCGACACCGAAGGAACCGATCAGGTCAGCATCCGACGCGTCGCGGACACAGCCGGGGTTTCCCTCGGCCGAGTCCAGCACTACTTCCCCACCAAGGACGACCTCCTCGCCGAAGCGTTCGCCACGATCAACGACCAGGGCGCAGACCGTGTGCGTGGACGCCTCCCGAAAGGGAACGCCTCCGACCCCGAAAGAGTGCTGAACGTCGTGCTGAGCGAGCTCATCCCCGACACGGACTCCGAACGCCGGCTTGTCCGCATCGCCCAAGCCTTCGAGGTGTACGCGCACACCCGGCCCGCGCTCAAGGAACACCTCACCCGCGGCTACGACGAACTCGCTTTTTTACTCATGCGCCTACTGCACGCCTGTGTCCACCCACAGGACGACGCCGATCGGGCATCTGCGGAATTTCACACGGAAGCGTATGAACTTCTCGCCCTGGCCACCGGGTTGGCCGGATTGGTCACCACCGAGAATCTCGACGCACGGCAGGCGTCCGACATCATCACCGCACGCCTCGACGGCATGCTCGGCGCCTACCGCAGAACCCGCCCATAACCTCGTCGACGGCCACCGCGCAGCGCCCAAGACCGGTCAGTCGATCCGGAACACCGGGTACCGGTGGGCGATGGCGGCGAAACGGGACAACGGGGCTCGACGGTCGACCGGAATGTGGGGCCGCGCGCCGGGTGCGATGGCCAGGTAGCGGCGCAGGATCGGGGCTCGCTGCTCCACCGGGACCTCGGTGAGCACGACGCTCCTGTCACGACCATACCTACGCAGGACGGCATGACCACCCGCCGCACGGACGTTACGCACCCAGTTCGCTCCGGAACCGAGCATCGAGACCAGGAAATACCGCCCCTCGCACTCTGCGACGGCGATGGGCACGGATATCGGGCGGCCCGTGCGCTTACCCACCACCACCAGTGTCGCGGCATGCCGTGGGGCAAGGATCGCCGAAGCGAAACACCGAGCGTCGATGCGGTTCAACACCCGCATGAGAGCCACCGGCCTTCCGCCGCCGTACAGTCGTCGCTTCATCGCCCCGAACAGGCCGGATCGAGCGAACGGGGTCACGAGATACGCGGCCGTGGCGCCGGTTTCTGCGCCCCCTTCCATAGCGCCACGACGACCCACAGTCCGGCCAGACACGGCAGGACACCGACCAACCCCAAGGGCGGGGCGAGGCCGACGTCTCCGGAGACATCCTTGGTCAGCAGTGCGGTCAGAGCAACACACGCGGCGATCACGAAGACCGCGGTCGCCGACCATCGCGCCCACCGTTTACCGGTTTTGACCGTCCACATCGTCCAGATCCAGCCGAGGACCCCCAACACGCCGACGACGGAGAGGAGCGTCAGCCAGGCGTTGACGGTCGCGTCGACCTGTTGCCCGTCGTAGGTGGGATAGCTGGTTCGGATGTGGTCGACCAGCACATGGGTGGTGGCACGGTCGACATGCGGTAAGAGCGCCGCGACGAGGGTGAGTCCGAGTCCGGTGTAACTTGCTCGCAGAGCAGAGCGTTGAATCGCCGCCATCGGATCGCGTCCTTTCCCGTGCGTGATGGGGTTACTGGTTCGCCCGTCGATTCCCGACGGGCGTGGTCGGGTGGTGGTGAGCGGGTCAGGGTCATCGACCTGTTCGGCACCGGGTATCGGAGGAGTCCGAGGAAGAACAACGGCAGCGATACCCGCGGCGACGACCAGGAGCACGGCACTGAGGGACAAACCGAACGCGTACCCGTCACCGAGCGCCTCGGGCGTGGCATCCGCGCCGGTACGGTGCAGCGCGGCAGTGCCGAGAACGGCCAGGCCCAGCGAGGCACCGAGCTGACGCGAGCTGTTGAGCAGCCCTGAAGCGGTGCCTGTCTCACGGGAGGCGACGCCGACGGTCGCGGTGGACACGACCGGCCCGAGACAGAGACCGAAACCGACGCTGGCGACGATCGACGGCCCGAGCACATGCGTGAGGAAAGCGCCGTTCGAAGTGATCGACCCGAACCAGGCGAACCCGACCGCGGCCAGCGCCCCGCCGAGGACGAGCAGGGTGCGCGGCGCGAGACGATAACCGAGTTTGATGGCGAGCACGGACCCGGCGACCACCCCGAGAGCGAACGGCAGGAACTCGGCCCCGGTCAACGCCGGACCGTGCCCGAGCACGCGTTGCAGATAAAGGGACACGAAGTAGAAGGCCGAGGCCATCGCGGCACCGACCAACAAGTTGTAGACGTTGGCGCCGACCACCGAACGATTAGCGAACAAACCGAGACGGATCAACGGTTCGGCCACAGTGGACCTTTCGACGTGAACGAACGCGACCAACAACGCGACAGCGATCACCAACGTGACCACCGTGACCGGCGAGGCCCACGAATACTGCTCGGTACGGACGATGCCGAACACCAGCAGCGTCATCCCCGCCGTAGCCAGGACAGCGCCGAGGACATCCGGGCGAGCACCACGAGTCCGAGGCGGGTCGACGGCGACCCCCAGATACGCGAGGAAAAAAGCACAGCCGGCCATCGGCACACTGACGAACATCACCCATTGCCAGCCGACGTACTCGGTGAGTAAGCCACCGATCAACACACCGAGGGCACCGCCCGCGGCATTCATCGCGCCCCAGACCCCGAACGCTCGGACCCGAGCCCTACCGGCAGGAAACGTCGTGGTCAGCAACGCCAAGGCAGCCGGCGCCAACGCGGCGGCCCCGATGCCCTGCGCGGCACGCGCGGCGACGAGCTGGCCGGCATCCTGAGCGAATCCCCCGGCCAGTGAGGCAAGAGCGAACAGCCCGAGTCCGAGCAACAGGATCCGCCTGTGGCCGTACCGGTCGGCGGCCTTACCACCCAACAAAAGCAGGCCACCGAAGGTCAAAGCGTAGGCGTGGATCACCCAGGTCAGGCTCGCCGCGCCGAAATCGAGCCCTTCGGCGATCCGCGGAAGTCCCACGTTCACGACCGACAGGTCCAGCGACACCATGAACTGCACGATGGCCACCGCGGCCAAAGTGAGCGCGGAACACGCGTTCGCCGACTTTTCGAACATGTTCCTAAAGTAGCACGAACCACAACAACGAAAAAGCGAAACAAGACGACGAGAACAACGAGGCAGAATGAACACATGCCCCCACCCCGCCCCGCACGCACCCGAACCGGACGCCCCCCGGTCACCTCACGCGCACAGATCATGGAAGCCGCACGCCGACTCATCGACCGCGACGGATGGGAAAAACTGACCCTCCGCCGACTCGCCACCGAACTCGGAATCGGAACCACGACCCTGTACCACCACGTACGGGACAAAGAAGACCTCATGGTCCAACTGATCACCGACCACGCCGACCGAATGCCCCACCCCGAACTCCCGGACAACCCCCGCGAACGCATCATCGTGGCCGCCATCGCGATACACGACGCTCTCGCAGCACTCCCCTGGGCAGCAGAAGCCCTGACAGTGGACGGATTCCTCGGCCGCCTCGGCGACACCGCACTATGGCACGTGGAAACGATCGTGGCAGGTGCTGTCGCCCACGGCTGCACACCCGAACAAGCTGTCGACGTCTTCCGCAACATCTGGTACTACACCGTCGGCGAAATCCTCGTCCGCGCCCGCACAGCCAACCACCGACACCTCGACCGCGAAAAACTCCTCAACCAACAAAAACTGCGCTTCGACAACCGAGACTCCACACAACTGCCACACCTGGCCGCCATCGGCAACCAATGGCCGACACTCGCCTCGCGCGACATCTACCCCCAAGGTCTTCGCGCCTTCGTCGACGGACTGCTCTCCCACGCCACGACGGACACCGCACCACTGTCTCGCTGAGCAAGGCGGATGATTCCCTCTCCGTTAACGTCATGGCCGTGGCCGAACAGAAGCCGACGATCGAGCTCAGCATGGCTGAGCTGCGCGCCGTCACAGGCTATGCCGTGGCCTGTGCCGAACCCGCTCTAACGCTCTTCGAACGCGTCCACCCCGACGATCGCGGAAGGGGCCGCACGAACCAAAAAGCTCCGGGACAGTGCATGGGCCGCGCAACGGGCATATCAACAGGCCCGCGATCTGGGGCAGCTCGCGGCGAGCGAAACCGCACCCGCGGCGACTGCTTTAAGCTCACGGTCGCGGCGCGACACATGCAGCAAACCCCGCCTGCTGCGCAGCACCCCGCACCAGATCGACGAGGATCCCACAAGACACCCACCCTCACCAGCCCACACACGTGTCAGCCCATCCCCCGCGGGGTACGGCCACAGAGTGACCCCGGAAGTAGTGGTATTCGGCCAAATCGCCCGCGACCTCGTACTACGCGTCACCGACGTGCCAGGACCGAACGGATCAACAACCGTTCGGTCCCGCCGCGAAATGTTGGGCGGCAAAGGCGCCAACCAAGCCGTCGGACTCGCACAACTCGGCACCCCCGTGGCACTGGTGGGCGTGGTCGGTGACGACCGCACCGGACACGAACTGCTCGACCACGCCACCCGCGACGGCATCGACATCACCCACACCGTGCGACGCGAACACACCCCCACGGCACTGCTCGTCGACATCCTCGACGACCACCCCTGGCACCGCTACCTCGAACACATACCACCGGACGTACTGCTCACCGAACGCGACGTATTCGCCGCCTCCGAACTCATCCGCCGGGCCGACACCATCGTCATCCAACTCCAGCAACCCCTCACCGCCGCGCTGGAAGCAGCCCACCTGGCCCACGCCACCCACACCCGAATCGTCCTCGACGGCGCCACCGACAACCACACCCCCGCACACGCCGACCTCCTCGCCCGCACCGACGTGCTCCGCGCCGACGCACACGAAGCCGAACTCCTAGCCAGCCGCTGCCTCAACAGCATCACCGACACCGCAGAAGCAGCCCAACAACTGCGCAAACAAGGCCCAACAGTGGTCGTGCTCGAGGTCGCAGACGAAGGCAACCTCATCTCAAGCCCCGCGGGCTACGAATTCCTCCCCCACGACGACGCCGAGGTACTCGACACAACCGGCGCCGGTGACGCCCTGGTAGCCACGCTCGTCCACTCCCTGGTCCAAGGCGACCCACTCTCAACAGCCGCCCGCCTCGCCGTGACAGCCGCCGGAATCACCACCGAACACGCAGGAGGACGGCCCCGGCTCCACAACCTCGCCACGAAAGGAACCCCACCGTGACCACACCCGACAAACACACCATCGACACCACACGCCACAACAGCACACCGCTACACGACGCCGACGACCTCACCCCCTCCTGGACCGCATCGGCAACGCCCGCATCGTCTTGCTCGGCGAAGCCACCCACGGAACCGCCGAGTTCTACCGATGGCGGGCCACACTGACCCAACGCCTCATCACCGAACACGGCTTCTCCTTCGTCGCCGTCGAAGGCGACTGGCCCGACTGTCACCGACTGCACTGCTGCGTCACCGGACAACCCGGCCACCTATCCGACCCACACGACATACTGACCAGATTCAGCCGCTGGCCACGCTGGATGTGGGCGAACGAAGAGGTCACCGAATTCACGCGATGGCTCCGCGAATTCAACACCACCCACGCCCCCAAACCCGTCGGCTTCCACGGACTCGACGTCTACAGCCTCTGGGAATCACTCGACGCCATACTCGACCACGTCCGCGAACACGACCCCGACCAACTCGACACCGCCCGCACCGCCGCACGCTGCTTCGAACCGTATCGGCACAACCCACGCGAATACGCGTTCGCCACCACACTCACGCCCACAAACTGCGAAGACGAAGTCGTGGCCCTGCTCGCGAACCTACGCCACCACGACAACACCCGACCCGGACTCGACCCAACCTTCATCGCCCGCCAAAACGCGGAAATCGTCGCCGGAGCCGAACGCTACTACCGCACACTCGTACGCGGCGACGAACAATCCTGGAACGTACGCGACCACCACATGACCGACACCCTCGACCGGCTCCTCGACGCATACGGACCAGACGCGAAAGCAGTGGTATGGGCACACAACACACACGTCGGCGACGCCCGCGCCACCGACATGGCCCCAGCCGGCCTCGTCAACCTCGGACAACTCGCGCGCCAACGACACGGAAACAACGTCGTCATCATCGGCTACGGCACCCACCACGGCTCAGTGATCGCCGCCGACCGCTGGGGCGACCCACCACAGCGCATCACCATGCCCGAAGCACGCCCCGACAGCATCGAAGCAGTACTACACGAGGCCTGGCCCGACACCGACGTTCCCCTGGAACTCACAACGGACGGCCACCCGCCGTGGACCAGCCAGGAACGCGCCCACCGAGCAGTCGGTGTCGTCTACCACGCACACACCGACAAGCTGCCCAACTGCGTTCCCACCGTCCTGTCCAACCGCTACGACGCCTTCCTGCACTGCGACGCCACCACGGCCGTGCATCCCCTACACCCACTGGAACAAGAACCCACGCCCACCGAGACCGAAACCTACCCCAGCGGACAGTAACCGCCACCCTCAGCGACGACGCTTCTCATCATCGACAGGGAACTCACTCTGCTGCACCGCCCCCGTGGGACTGGCCTGCTCCTGACGTCGAGACACAGCGGCCCGACCCGGCTGCGAAGCCGTATCACCGTAGGACGCATCCTCGTTCTCCACCGGAGAGGTACGTCCTTCTTCCTGCTCAGCGACATGCTCGACATACTCCTGTTGCGGGTCACGCTGGTTATCACCCATACGTGGTGACTACCCCGACCGACGCACGGGTCAACCTGAACGGACCGCCGCGTACAGCAACATGTCCCGACGCCTACCACCGATCTCCTGATGACTGCGCAGCAAACCCTCCCACTGGAACCCCGCGTTCTCCACAGCCCGCCAAGAACCGTGGTTCCACGGCTCGATGTACGCCTCGATGCGGTGCAACTCCGGGATCGTCCACGCGAACGCGGTCACCGCCCTGAGCGCACCACCAGCGACACCACGACCCCGATAACGCGGCAGCACCGAGTAACCGACCGAAGCACGGCCACGAGGCAACTCCCGCAACCACAGCCCAATCGTGCCGACCGCCGTGTCAGTGGCCCGCTCGGCCACCACGAAGGAAAACCCGGCCCCTTCGGCATGGCGCTGCCGCTGCCGGTCCACCCACTCCCGTGCCTGCTGCGGCGTCGGGTGCGCGGGCAAAGAGCCGATCAACGGAACGTACGGATCCTCACCGAGTTCGACCGCCAGCCGAACATCGTCCGCGCGAAATGCTCGCAACACCAGACAACCATGCGAAGGCGGCGTCGCAGGCCACGAAGGAAGAAAAACGCTCACCGAGCGCAGCGTGGTAGATCATCCCCCACACCGCAACACATTTTTCATGATCGACTTCCGTGCTTCTGTGTTTGTTTTTTAAGGGGGTTTGGAAACTGTTGGTGAGAGCTGAATGATTGTTGCCAAAAGCCCGTGCGTTTAGGTCGTTATACATACTCAGAGCGCTTCGAGAGTGGGGTGGAGGGTGACCGAGTGTGCTCGAATTCAGGCGGTCTCTCGCTCTCTGACAAACTGTACTCATGCTCCGCCACCGCGGCCGTCGCCTCTGGCCACCTCCCGGCCCATGGGGCTTCAGTTGCGAGAACTCGGCCCGGTTCAGCGCGCGAACACCATGTACAACCGCGCTAACCCGGCCCCGCCCTGCCGGATCACCCGCCGGTCCCCTCCCCCGCCGACGAACCGACGGAGCGAGAGCCGACCTCCTCGGTTTCGCTCACCGGTCGACTGGGTAATAGGGCGTACAGCATCGATGAACGTCGCTCGGCGAGGAGTGCCATGGGTTTAGGGAAATGGCTCCGCTCGTGGCCGGTTTATCGGCAACTGACCGGCCAAGACCCCCTGGGGAGAGGCGCGGCTGCGGAATCCCGCCTATCCATGGAGCTGACCCCGCGGACCGCGACCTCTGACCGGGTGGTCAACTCCATCTGCCCGTACTGCGCTGTCGGCTGCGCGCAGAAGGTCTACGTCCAGGACGAACGCGTCGTTCAGATCGAAGGAGACCCCGGTAGCCCCATCTCACGCGGCCGACTGTGCCCGAAGGGCGCGGCGAGCAAACAACTGGTGACAGGCCCCCAACGCGAGGAGCGGGTCCTCTACCGCGCGCCGTACGCCACCGAGTGGCAGGAGCTCGATCTCGACAGGGCCATGGACATGGTGGCGGAGCGGGTGCTCGACGCCCGCGCCAAGGGTTGGCAGGACACCGACGAACACGGCCACCGACTACGCCGCACCATGGGCATCGCGAGCCTGGGTGGCGCCACGCTGGACAACGAGGAGAACTACCTCATCAAAAAACTGTTCACCGCGTTGGGAGCCGTGCAGATCGAGAACCAGGCCCGTATTTGACACTCCGCCACGGTTCCCGGTCTGGGAGCCTCCTTCGGTCGTGGTGGCGCGACGGACTACCAGCAGGACCTGGTGAATTCCGACTGCATCATCATCGTGGGCTCCAACATGGCGGAAGCCCACCCGGTCGGCTTCCAGTGGGTCATGGAAGCCAAGGCCAGGGGTGCGGCGGTGATCCACATCGACCCCAGGTTCACCCGCACCAGCGCCCTGTCCGACATGTACGTTCCCGTGCGTGCCGGATCGGACATCGCCTTCCTCGGCGGCGTGATCAACTACATCCTGTCCAACGAGCTGGACTTCAGGGAGTACGTCACCGCATACACCAACGCCTCCTTCCTAGTCAGCGAGGAATACCAGGACACAGAAGACCTCGACGGGCTGTTCAGCGGATACGACCCGGAAACCGGGTCGTACGAATCCGACAGCTGGCAGTACGAGAGCATCCGCCCCGACGGGACCGCGCAAGCCACGGGCTCGAAGGGCAAACAAGAGACCACGTCGTACCAGTACGGTTCCGGGGGCCCGAAGGTCGAGGGCGGAGCGCGGCGACTGGCGGCCGACCCGACCCTGCAACATCCGCGGTGTGTGTATCAGATCCTCAAGCGCCATTTCGCGCGCTACACACCCGAGATGGTCGAGGCGACCTGCGGTGTTCCCGCCGAACAGTTCTTGAAGGTCTGCAAAGCGTGGACGTCGAACTCCGGACGGGAACACACGGCGACACTGGTCTACAGCGTGGGCTGGACCCAACACAGCGTCGGCTCGCAGTTCATCAGGGCCGGGTCGATCATCCAGTTGCTGCTCGGCAACATCGGCCGGCCCGGGGGCGGGGTCATCGCGCTGCGCGGGCACGCGAGCATCCAGGGCTCGACCGATATCCCCACCCTGTTCAACCTGCTTCCCGGTTACCTTCCGATGCCGGACGCCGAGAGCCATCCGGACCTGACGACGTATGTGGAAAGCGTGGCCGGTGATCTGCAGAAGGGCTACTGGCGCAACGCCGACAGCTACATGGTCTCCTTGCTGAAGGAGTACTGGGGCGACGCGGCGACCCCGGACAACGACTTCTGCTTCGACTACCTGCCCCGCATCAACGGTGATCACGGCACCTACCGCTCGGTCATGGACATGATCGACGGCAAGGTCTTCGGGTACTTCCTGCTCGGACAGAACCCGGCCGTCGGCTCGGCGCACGGCCGGTTACAACGGTTCGGCATGGCCAACCTGGACTGGCTGGTCGTTCGCGACCTGGCGATGATCGAGAGCGCGACGTTCTGGAAGGACTCTCCCGAGATCGAGACCGGAGAGATCGCCCCGGAGCAATGTCGCACGGAGGTGTTCTTCTTCCCGGCCGCTTCCCACGTCGAGAAGTCGGGCACCTTCACCCAGACTCAGCGCATGTTGCAGTGGCGCGACCAGGCTGTCGAACCACGCGGCGACCAGCGGTCCGAACTGTGGTTTTTCTACCACCTCGGACGACTGCTCAAAGAGAAACTCGCCGCCTCGACCGATGAACGCGATCGGCCGCTGCTGGACCTGGCGTGGGACTACGAGTTGGAAGGCGACGAACCGTCCGCCGAGGACGTGCTGCGCCACATCAACGGCTACGACCTGCGCACGGGACGAGTCGTCAACGGCTACACCGACCTCAAACCGGACGGCAGCACCTCGTGCGGCTGTTGGATCTACAGCGGGGTGTTCGCCGACGGGGTCAACCAGGCGGCACGTCGGCTGTCCCGGCTGGACCAGCAGCAGTACGAGCTCGAATGGGGTTGGACCTGGCCGATGAACCGGCGGGTCCTGTACAACCGCGCGTCGGCCGACCCCCAAGGCCGACCGTGGAGCGAACGCAAGGCACTGGTGTGGTGGGACGCCGAACGCGGGGAATGGACCGGCTACGACGAGCCGGACTTCGAAAAGCA
>NZ_DAHVQP010000019.1:0-15860 GCF_027317685.1 Saccharomonospora sp. | reverse complement strand
CATCGTCAAGAAACTGACCCACCAAGACCGGCCAGCACCCCTCAGTCGCCTCGCTCTACCGCGCCCTCGCCAACAACGACGCCTGACCAGCAGAGTTACGGACTCATTGCCCCTTTCGCTCGTATCCCGGCGGTCCCCCTTGCAGGCCCGGCCTCACCCACCACCGTCGCCGGAAGCCGGTAGACCGGTGACCGCGGCGAGGGCGGATTCGGCATAGCGGCTGCGGGTTTTCTTCCGGTTGCGGTGGCGGAGCGTGCCTCGGCAGACATCGGATCACTCCGGCTGCTCTTTAAGACCGATGGAGTGGGCGAAGCGCAGCGGCGGTGGAGGTGATGGTGTCCAAAGCGGCCATGACCACGGGATGTTCACGGCTGCCGAGGCGGGTGGCTGCGAGGATCCGGCGGGCCGGGGCGGGTTCGCCGTGTAGGGGTATACGCGCGATGGGCCAGTGCCGATGCAGCCGGGCGAGCCGGGGCACGAGGATGACACCGAAACCGTGGGCGACCAGGGCGGTGCCGGTCTCCCACTCATCGGCGTAGTGGGCGATGTTGGGAGTGAACCCGGCGGCCATGCAGGCGGTGAGTACCAGGTGGTGGTAGGTGCTGCCCGGCCGTCCCACGATCCAGGGCTCGTCGACGGCGTCGCCGAGCGTGACCCTCCGACGGTTGGTCAGGGGATGCCCTTCGGGCACGACGAGGTCCAGGGGGTCCTCCACCAAGGGGCGTTGGTCGAAGCGTGAGTCCGAGGTGGGTGGAGTGCCGGCGGTGGCGACCACCAGGGCGAGATCGGCGTCGCCGGCCAGCAGCAGGTCGAAACAACGGGCGGGCTCGGCTTCGATGACCCGCACAACCAGGTTCGGGTAGCGGTTCCGCAAGGCCGCCGCGGCCGGAGGCAGAAGGTGTGTGGCGGCCGTGGAGAAACCGCACAGGGTGAAAGAGCCGCCGTGACCGTCGACCACGGAGGCCAGCTCGGCGCGGGCCCGCTCGGCCTGGGCCTGCAACACCTCGATGTGACGTAGCAGAGTCTCGGCCGCGGCGGTCAGCCGGATACCGCGACCGGCCTGGGCTACCAGCTCGACGCCGAGATCGGCGGCCAGCTGGCGCAACTGGTGCGACACCGCGGACGGGGTGTAGTGCAGCGCCTCCGCAGCGGCGGTCACCGTGCCGTGGTGGGCCACCATCTGTAACACCCGCAACCTCGGATCGATCATGTCGAAATTTTGCACGGTTGCATGCACGAACGTTTGCTGATCTTCAGTAGTCCGGGACGGCACACTGCGAATGTGGTGCTGACGAGGTTTTCCGACAGGCTTTCCGATCACGAGAGTGTCGGTGTGTCCCACGGTCGACTCCTGCGCTGGAGTCGCCCGGGCACCCACGAGGGACACACGGCGGTGTACCTGCTGGTGGTACTCACGGCCGGGGCGTACCTGCCCAGCCCGCTGTACCCGGAGTACCAGGCCGCTTTCGGGTTCAGCGACCTGATGATGACGTGGGTCTATGCGATGTTCGCGCTGGTCAGCGCGCCCACTCTGCTGCTGTTCGGGCCGGCGGCGGACGCGGTGGGGCCCCGCACGGTACTGCGGGTCAGTGTGGCGGTGGCCGCGTTCGCCTCAGCGTGTTTCGCCCTCGCTCACGACGTGGGCTGGTTATTGGCTGGTCGCGCCGCGCAAGGGTTGGCGCTGGGGACGGCCACGGGAGCGGCCACGCTGGTGATCACAGAGCACACTCCGGTGAGTCGGGGCCGGGCGTCGGTGCTGGCCAGCATGGCGTTCGTGGCCGGTACCGCCGCGGGCCCGATCGTCGCGGGAGCCTTGGCCCAGTACGCCCCGGGGCCGCGGGTGCTGCCGTACCTGGTACACCTGGCGCTGCTGGCGATCGGGTGGCGCCTCGTGTCCGCCCTGCCCGCTCCCCCGCGACGGGCGCGCCGGTGGAGACCCACACGGCCGCGCATACCGGCCAGCATGCGACTGCGGTTCGTCGCCGCCGCGGCGACTGGTTTTCTCGCCTGGGCCGTGGCCGGTCTGTTCCTGGCGGTCATCCCGTCGGTGTTGGACCGGGCAGCCCGGATCGACAATGTGGCGGTCATCGGCAGCGTGGTCGGCGCCGTGTTGCTCTGTTCGGTGTTGTCCCAACCTTTCGTGGCCCGTTGGGGTGCTCGTCTTGCGCAGCTTATGGGCCTTGGAGCCCTGGCGATCAGCCTCGTCGCCCTGGCGGCGACCGGTGGAGGGTCGCTGTCCATCACCATGGTCGCGGCCGCGGCAGCCGGTATCGGGCACGGACTGGCCTACGGCGGGGCCGCCGCCTCCATCGAGGCGGTCGCGCCCCGAAACCAGCGAGGGGCCATCACTTCCGCGCTCTATCTGGCGTTCTATTTCGGCTCCGGAGGACCCTCGGTCGCCGTTGGCCTGCTGACGCTCTGGCACCCTCTGGACACGGCGATCTCCTGGCTTGGCATCACCGCAGCCGTCTTCGTGCCGCTGGTCTGTATCGCCGTCGTGCTCACCACTCGCCCCGCCACGTCGAGCCCGATTCGGTACACGGCGTCGTTCCGGCCCGAGGAAGATCGAGCCGACGGAGGGAACGAGCAGCCCGCCCCCGCGTCGAGGGCCGTGTGGCAACGCAAGCACGCGTGTTCTCGCCCCCGGTCCTCCACGCAGGAAACGGCCTCACGTTGAGAGGTGCCCCACAGGGGAGATCCGGCGAATTCCGACGCGCGGCCCGGGTGGTCCACCGGTCACGACTCGGCCTTTTCCGCTCCCGCGTAGACCTGTCGCAGCTGGGCGAGTTCGTCCTCGTCGAGGGCGAGGCCCAGCGAGTGCAGGACCTCGCCGAGCTCGTCGGCGGAGACCGGTCGGGGCTGCTCGGGTGTTCTTCCGGGGTGTTCGGTGAGTAGTCCACGCCCGACGAGTTTGCGGCAGATGCCGTGGTCGATTCGTTGAACGATGAGTCGTTGGGTGAACGGGGAACGGGGATGGGTGGCGGTGAAGTGGTTGGCGACGACATAGTCGATCGGCCGTTGTGGGGTCTCGTCGAAGGCGTACACCGCGGTCCAGTCTGCTCCTCCGTCGCCGGGCTTCTCCAACCGCCACAGGCGGCCGTCGCGCCGCAGCCGATACGGCCAGCCACCGTGTTCGGTGGTGGCGCCGTCTTCCAGCGGCAGAGGCACCAACAGGCCGGAACCGAATCCGGTATCGGCCAGAAACCGCTTTCCGCGCACGTCGACCACCAGCACCAGATGGGTCTTCGCCCCTCCGGGGCTGTCGGGCTGCACGCGGGCCAGACATCGGGTGACGTGGTAGCCGAGACGCTCCAGGGCTGCCGCGAACAGCAGGCCGTGTTCGAAGCAGTATCCCCCGCGGCGACGGTGCACGAGTTTGTCGGCGATGTCGGACAGCTCCAGGCTTGGGGGGTGGCCGAGCAGCACGTCGACGTTTCCGAACGGGACGGTGCGCACGTGCGCCTCGTGCAGAGCGGACAGAGCTTCCTCCGACGGGCGTGCCGCGGACTCCCCGATCCGGTGGAGGTAGGCATCGAGGTCGAGGGCTGTGATGTACCAGTCTCCGGTCTGCGAAGACGCTGGGTGGAGGGTGTTCGTCACGGACTTCACCCTCGCATCTTCTGCGCGGTGGAGGTCAAGCCACGTCACATAGTTGCAGTGTGCAACTTTTGTCGTTAGCTTAGGTAAGTACTTCTGCCGTTTCGTGCCCGCTTGAAAGGAGCTCGCCACGTCCGCGCCGTCCACTCCGTCGGCCTCCACCGCGACCACCCAGTCCATGCCACACCGGCAAATCCTCAAAGCGTTCACCGGACTGTTGTCCGCGCTGCTGGTGGCCGTGCTGTCTTCCACGATCGTCTCCAGCGCCCTACCCACGATCCTCGCCGACCTGGACGGCACCCAGAGCCACTACACGTGGGTGGTGACGGCTATGTTGCTGACCTCCACCGCGACCACGCCGATCTGGGGCAAACTGTCCGATCTGTTCAGCAAGAAAATGCTGTACCAGGTCGCGATCGTGATCTTCACCGTGGGATGTGTCCTCGGCGGTTTCGCCCAGTCCATGCCCCAACTCATCGCGTTCCGGGCTGTGCAGGGCATCGGCATGGGCGGCCTGCAGGCCCTCATCCAAGCCGTCATCGCCGCGATGATCGCGCCCCGTGACCGTGGTCGCTACGCCGGCTACATCGGCGCGACCTTCGCCGTCTCCACCGTGTCGGGGCCCCTGGTCGGTGGCCTCATCGTCGACTCCCCGCTGGGCTGGCGCTGGTCGTTCTGGGTGTGCGTGCCCATCGCCGTCATCGCGTTCATCCTGCTGGGCCGTGTGCTGAAGCTGCCCGTCGTCAAGCGGAAGGTCTCCATCGACTGGCTCGGCGCGACCCTCATCGTCGGCGGAGTCACACTGCTGCTGGTCTGGATCACCCTCGCCGGCAAGGAATTCGCCTGGCTGTCGTGGCACACCGCCGCGCTCCTCGGGGGAAGCGCGGTCGTATTCGCCCTCGCACTGTTCGTGGAGAGCAAGGTACGCGAACCCGTCGTACCGCTACACCTGTTCCGGGACCGCACGTTCACCCTCGCCGTCATCGCCTCCCTCGCCGTCGGCACGGCCATGTTCGGCGGAACCGTGTTCCTGGTGCAGTACTTCCAGATCGCACGCGGTTTCTCCCCCAGCATCGCCGGGCTGCTGACCCTGCCGATGGTCCTCGGCATGGTCGGCTCCTCCACGATCACCGGCCGCATCGTCTCCCGGGTCGGGCGCACGAAACCGTTCCTGGTCGGCGGCTCGCTACTGCTGCTCCTCGGCCTGTCCCTGCTGGCCAGCGTCGACCACGACACCAATCTCGCGTGGATGGGCGTGTTCCTCGCGCTGATGGGCATCGGCGTGGGTTCGATCATGCAGAACCTCGTGCTCGCCGCGCAGAACACCGTCGGCATGCGCAACGTCGGCGCCGCCACCGCGACCGTCACCTTCTTCCGCACTCTCGGCGGCGCCACGGGGGTGTCCGCCCTCGGTGCCGTCCTCGCCATGCGGGTGTCCGACATCGCCACCGAAACCCTGGCCCAGCGCGGCATACAAGCCGGTGGACAAATCAGCGTGGGGGGAAGCCTCGACCTCGACGCCCTGCCCACCGCTGTCGCCGACATCGTCCGCGCCGCATACGGTGACGCGACCGGAACACTGTTTCTCATCAGCGCCGTCATCGCGATCATCACCGCTGTCAGCGTGATCTTCATCAAGGAAAACCCGCTGCGCGACACCCTCGATCTCGACGACGAATCCGATTCGACCGTCCCTCCGGTGAAGTCCCGCGCGACCGCTCACGTGACCAATCCGCGGCTTTCTCCGGTGCGGTCCCGTCCCAATCTCCGCCCGGGCGGCCGCCGACCCGTCGCACACCGCACGACCCCCCTCGTGCCTCGGCCGGACGCGACACCTGAACGAAGCCGTCGAGGACACCGTCGGCCCGCAGGCCCCAGTGCCGGTGGGTCGACGGCTCCGACCGAGCACCGCGGCCCGTTTCCGCCATCGCGTTGACCTTCCCCTTGGGGAAAGTTACACACTGACGTCCACCGGGCGATCCGCCCGGTTCACCGGAGGACGAGATGGCAGCACTGAGCATCGGCGCATTCGCTCGAGCCTGCGGGCTCACCCCCAAGGCGTTGCGGCTGTACGACGAACTGGGACTGTTGGCCCCCGCGCGAGTCGACGCCTTCACCGGCTACCGCCACTACGAGTGGTCGCAGCTGGACCGGGCGCGGCTCATCGCGTGGTTGCGGGGAATCGGCATGCCCCTGCCCCGCATCCGAGTCGTCTGTGAACTTCCCCCGGCCGCTGCCGCCCAGGAGATCCGCACCTACTGGCGCCAGGTCGAGGCCGATATCGCCGCTCGCCGGGAGACCGTCTCTTTCCTCGTCGACCGACGATCAGGAAAGGACCCTGTCATGTCCACTCACCACATGCCCGTCCGGCTGAGCCACGCCTGCATCCTCGACCGAGGCCTCGGCCGCGACCACAACCAGGACACCGCCTATGCCGGTGACACCCTGTTCGCCGTCGCCGACAGCTTCGGTCCCCACGCCCCTTTCGAGGGCAGCGCTTCGGCCGCCGCGGTGACAGCACTGCACGCCGCCGACACCGCAGTGTCACCCGGTCGGCTCACCACCACACTCCTGGCCGGTTTCCACGACGCCCGCGCGGCCGTCCACTGAACCGTGGGTTCGCCGTCCGGCACCGGCACAACCCTGACCGCGCTGCTGTGGTCCGGCGCCGACCTCGCCATAGCCCACATCGGCGACACCCGCGCCTACCTCCTGCGCGACGGTGAACTGGAACTACTCGCCCACGACCACACCTATGTGCAGTCGTTGGTGGACCGAAGGTTGCCTCACCCCGGAGGAAGCCGAGACCCATCCTGACCGCACCACCCTGGTGCGCGCGCTTGTCGGTGATGAGACCGTCGAACCCGACCTGCACCTGCGGCGGCCCAGACCGGGCGACCGGTACCTGCTGTGCACAGACAGCGTGCACGCCGTCGTGGACGACCTCCGTGAACCATTGAGCGCCGCCACCACACCGCAGGACGCGGTCGACCGGCTCGCCTCCGCGGCACACTCCGCCGGGGCACCGGACAACCTGGCCTGCATCGTCGGGACGTGCACGCCGCCGACCACTGAGTCACGAAACCGACACCGCTCACCAGCCGGCCCAGCACAGATCGATCCGCCGCCATCGACGATTTCGACGACCACGGAACCCCGGGCCCGGTCGAAACGTCGTAGTCGGCGACCAGTACATGATCACGAAGCTGGGGTTTGGCATGGACGGCTACGACGTCGATCCCGACAGTCTGGTCTCGACCGGCGGGCAGCTGGTCGAGATCGCGGACGAGGCACGTGAAGCCAAGGCGCGGTTCACCGGCACGGTCGCCGCGTACGAGGGCACCAACGACGGCTTCACCACCACGAGCAAGGCCGCCTCGCTGGCCGAGCTGTGGGAGTACCAGGTCGATGACCTGTGCAAACGTACGGCCATGGCCGGTGGGCTGTTGGAGGACAGCGCCGACGGTTACCGCGAGATGGAACAAGCCGTGCTCGAGACGTTGCCCCCGTTGAGCTCGGCGGAGTGATCGACGATGGTGTCCTTCCGCGATCTGCGTGACGCCGACCCCGGCGCGTTCGACGACATGGCCGACGAGTGGGCACGGCTGGCCAGCCAACTCACCGCCACCGCCGGCGACATCAAAACCACCGTCGGCGGTCTCGACGGCTGGCAAGGCGAAGCCGCCGACGCCGCCCGCGCACACTTCGACGACGTACGTTCCGGCTACGACACCGCAGCCGAGTACATCGAGAAGATCCCACCCGCGTTGCGGAATCTGGCCGATGCGATCACCGAGGCCCAACAGACCGTCGACGGTGTCGCGGACAGCGTCAGCTACCCGTTGTCGCTCAACACCGAGACCGGCGAGGTCCACGTGGCCCACGGCGGTCCGGGCGACACCCGCACCGACGAGGAGAAACAGCGCGACCGGGACAAAGCGCAGGAACTCACCGACACGGTGCAGGCCGCGCTCGAAGCCGTCACCGAAGCTGACCAGGTGGCCACACAGGCACTGGACCAGGCGTTGCCGTCGGCGGCGGGCCTGGAACTGGAAGCCATCGGTGAGGGCAACGTCGTCTACCCCTCGGACCTCCCCGGCCAGGGCGCCTCGCCGGAGGACGTCAAACAGTGGTGGGACAGCCTCACGCCGATGGAGCAGGAATCGGCCATCTACACCCACGGCGACATCCTCGGCGGGATGGACGGCATTCCCGCCGAGGACCGGGACCGGGCCAATCGCATCCGTTTCGCCGAGGAACACGCCGAACTCACCACGCGACGCGACGAACTCGACGAACTCGGCGACAACCGCACCGGGGACCAGAGCCGCGAGCTCGACAGGATCAACGACACGCTGCGCGGCATGAACGCCATCAACGAACGGCTGGAAGCAGAGCCCGGTGACGGTCAGCCACAGGCCTACCTGCTCGACTTCTCCACCGAAGGCAACGGACGCGGCGTCGTCGCTCTCGGCAATCCCGACACCGCGGACAACGTGGTCACGTCCATCCCGGGCACCGGATCCAACCTGTCGGGCATCGGTGGGGAACTCGACCGCAGCCAGGCGATCCTCGACGAAGCGAACCGACAAGCCCGGGGTAGCGACACCGCGGCGATCACCTGGGTCGGCTACGACGCCCCACAGGACCTCGGTCAGGCCACCAACGCGCACTATGCCGAAGACGCGGCCGCGGACCTGCGGAACTTCCAGGACGGCCTGCGCGCCACTCACACAGGCGACGGATCGAACAACACCGTCATCGGGCACAGCTACGGCTCCACCGTCGTCGGCCACTCCGCCCAGGACGGCCACCTGGACGTGGACAACACGGTGTTCATCGGCAGTCCCGGTGTGGGCGTGGACCACGTCTCCGAACTCGACCTGCCCGACGACGCCACCGTCTACGCCAGTACCGCGGAAAACGACATCATCCGCGGCACACCGCCGTTCATCCACGGCAGGCAACCCATCGGCGACGACTTCGGCGCGGAAGTGTTCACCTCCGATCCCGGCACCGAGGGCGACTGGTACACCGGGGGATACTCCACAGCGGCACACTCGGAGTACTGGAACCAGGATTCGGACTCGTTGCGCAACATGGCCACCATCGTCGTCGGCGGTAAACCCGACTGACCGGGCAAGGACCGCGCAACGAGAAGGGAAAACACGTGATTCGGAGGACGGCCGCGCTCGCCTGCCTGCTGTTCATCACCGCCTGCGGCGGTGGCGGGGGCGACACGGGGGCCGATGGCACAGGGCCGACAGCACCAGAAAGCGGGGAGCATATGCGCACGATGACCGAGGACGAAGCTGCGCAGCGCGCCGAGGAACACATCCAGCGGGCCGTGGCCGCGCTGCCGGAGAAACCGACGTTGACCCTGTTGCGGTCCGACTCCGCGGAATGTCTGGACCCCACCGACAACGGTCCCCGCGGCCGGTACGAGGTCAGCCGATCGTACTGGCTCGACGACCTGCCCGAGGACCGCAACGAGGAGTTCGTCAACGCCCTCTACGAGTACTGGACGTCGAACGACTTCCGGGTGCTCACGGACAAACGCGACGCCCACGACCGGTTCGTGTCGGTGGAGAACAACGACGACGCGTTCCGTATGTCGGTCAAACAAAGCGTCGAGGGCGACCTGTCGCTGGGGGCCTCGTCACCGTGCATCTGGCCGAACGGCACCCCACCGGAGGACACCTCGTCGGAGGGCGTATCGGGGTGACCGGTACGGCGCTTCGGGGTCAGCCCACGGCGTCCGAAACCCCCGGAGGAGCTGGATAGGTGCCGCGGAGTCTCTCGATCGCCGTGCCGAGCACGCCCAGCGCGATCATGCCGGCGCCCAGCCCGAGGTGTAGCCAGTCGTCGGCGTTGTTGAGTGGCAGGAAATTCGCTGCGCTGTTTTCAGCGATACCCACGCCGTACACCGACAACAGCAGGTAGAAACCTCCCCCCAGGAGGAGATACCCGCGCGCGAACATGCCGTGTCTGAACGCCGCGATCCCGAGGACACCGAACAGCAGGTGGACGAGGTTGTGCAGGATCGACACGGCGAACACGCCGAACAGGCGCGCCTGCGATTCAGGCCCCACGAAAGCCAAATCGCCGTACCCGGTGGTCAGCCCGGGAATGAAACCGGCGATCCCGGCGGTGATGAAAACGATTCCGACAAGGAGAGCGAACAACCGCACAGGACGGCGGTTACGCACTACCTGGCGGGCCACATCCTGAGACATTCCTCGGCTCCTGCTCGGTACGGCTGTCGGTGACGACGGTCAGCTGTCCGGTCCTTCTGTTGCGCTGCTGTCGACTACCCACCACGACCGCGCCTAATCGAGAGCCACGAGGCCCCTTCCGGTGTGAGGCTTTCCGCCCGGGCCCCGCTCCGTCGGCGGGCCCACGAACGAATGAAGCAGGGGTGGCACCACCGTCGGTGGTGCCACCCCTGCTTCGGAAAACACTCCTGAACCGCGGCGTGTATCAGCCGGTGATCAAGCTCAGGTTGTAGGCGTTCAGCGCTTCGTTGACGGGCTGGAAGTACGTGGTGCCGCCGAAGCTGCAGTTACCGGAACCGCCGGAGGTCATGCCCTGGGCCTGGTTACCGGAGATGAACGAACCACCGGAGTCACCCGGTTCGGCACAGACGTCCGTGCGGGTCAGCCCGGTGACGGTGCCCTCCGCGTACCGCACGGTCTGGTTCATGGCCTCGACCTGGCCGCAGTGCCAGCCGGTGGTGGAACCCGAACGGCAGATCGACGAGCCGACGGGGGCCTCGCTGGAACCGGAGACGACGCGAGTGGAACCGTTGTACATGTTGACCCACGGGCGCAGCGTGTCACCGGAGCCGGTGCGGACGAAGGCGTAGTCGTCACCCGGGAACGAGGAGCCGGCGAAGGTGCCGGTGGGCGACGACGTGGAGGTGCCGGTGGTGCCGCAGTGGCCCGCGGTCACGAAACCACCCTGCACGGCGAACCCGACCGAGCAACGTCCGCCGTTACCCATGTAGTAGGCGTTGCCGCCGATGACGTCCATGAACGTGCGGGGCTGCTCGGTGGACTCGACGATGTCGACGTCGTCGACTTCGACACCGGCGGTCGCCACGAATTCCTCGGCCTGTTCAGTGGTACCGGGAGCGGTGGTGACCACCACCGAGTTGCTCTTGACGTCGATGTACCAGCCGGTGACCGCCTCGGGGGCGTTGCTTTCCTTGTTGTCGAGCCGGTCCACCGCCGCGTTGAGCGTGGTCAAGCTGTCCTCGACGAGCACGGCCTCGGCCCCGGCGGCTTGCACGTCGTCCAGCGCGGACGCCTCGGTCACACCCACTACCAGCGTGCCCGCGGCAGCGTCGTAATAGGAGCCTCCGAAGCTGTCCTGCAACTCGGCCCGCAGGGTTTCGTCCGCCATGCGGGCCACGGCTTCCTGTTCCAGGCGCTGTTGTGCTTCCTGCTTCGTCAAGCCCAGGTCCCGCTGCATGGCCTGCAGCATCGGGTCCGCCTCGGCCGTGGATGTCGCCTGCTGCGTATCCGTTTCCGCGGTCGCCGGCATGGCGAACGCCGCGGCCGTTCCTGCCGCCAGCATCGCGGTCGCGGTCAAGCGAGCCACGAGTCTGTGCTTCGTCGATAGCATGGCCATCTCCTTGTGACGTGTTTACGTCCTCCGAGCAACGACTGTCGAAGTATCACCACGTCGGAGATGACATACAGCCGCCGAGCGGCCCGCGACCAACGTCGCGAATCGGCATTCAGCGCACGACGAAAGTCGGGCGGCACTAGCCCGAGTCGGTGACGGCATCACCCGATCCGAGTAACAGAAGCGGCTCATAGCACTGACCGTTATGTCCGCCGCGTAGATTCGGGTCACGAAGCGTCAGTGGACGGCTCCTGCGGTGGCGTCTGTGGTGCCTGTGGCGCCGGGAGAGTGCCGTCGCTGCGCAACTGGTTCCGGGCGGCGGCGATGGCCTCCGGGGTCGTTGCGAACACTCTTCCCCCCGCTCGGAGGCGGGTGATGACACCGAGCGCCTCCAACGGCTTGTGGTGGCCGTCCCTGATCCCGGAGACGTAGACGGTGATGCCTCGATGTTCGAGCTTGTCGATGGTGTCCTTGAGCATCAACGCGCCACTCGCGTCGATGGTGGTCACCCGCGACATGCGCAGGATCAACGCCGACATGCCCGTGACATCGGGCAGTTCCAACAGGAATCGGTGTGCCGCGGCGAAGAACAGAGGACCGTCAAGGCGGTAGGCGACGATGTGCTCAGCCAGCAACGCATATTCCTCGTCGCTGGTGACGCCGGGCAGGTCACCGGTGATGTCGACCTGGTCCAGCCGCGCCTGCCGCGCGATGGAACGCAAGGCGAGCGCGCCCGCGACGAGCATGCCCAGCAGCACCGCGTAGACCAGGTCGAACACCACGGTCGCCGTCGCGGTGGCGACGAGGACGACGGCATCGGAACGGGTCGCCCTCGCCATGGCCTTGATGCTGCCGACCTCCACCATCTTGACCGCGGTGGCCAGCAGGACACCCGCGAGCGCGGCGAGCGGAATCGCCGACACCAGCGGCGCGGCGGCGTAGACGACGGCGGCGAGTATGGCGGCGTGCGTGAACGCGGCGAGCCGTGATCCCGCGCCCGCACGCACGCTCACGGCCGTGCGCGCGATCGCTCCCGTCGCGGGCACCCCACCGAACAAGGGAGCCGCGATGTTGGCGACCCCCTGGCCGAACAGTTCCCGGTCGGGATCGTGCTTCTGCCCCACGCTCATCCCGTCGGCCACCGACGCCGACAGCAACGATTCGAGCGCGGCCAGCGCCGCCACAGCCAACGCCGACGGCAGCAGAGCAGGAAGCGCCGACAGGTCCAGAAAGTCCAACGACGGCGCGGGCAGCCCCGCGGGCAGGTCCCCGATCGGTGTCACGGAATCCAACCGCGCCACCTCGACCACGAGGGTCGCCGCGATGACCGCGAGGATCGAGAACGGCACCCCGGGCCGCCACCGCGCTCCGACGAGCATCACCGTCGCCACACCGACGGCCACGGCGATCGAAGTCCACTCCGGATGACGGACGAACTCCTGAAGAGACTGCCACGCCAGTGACAGCACGTGCTCGCCGTCGACCTTGTCGGCGCCGAGCGCGTTGGGAAACTGCTGAAGCCCGATGACACAGGCGATACCGAGGGAGAAACCCTCCACCACCGACGCCGGAATATAGCGCATGTAGCGTCCCGCGCGAGCGAACGCAAGGACCACGAGCACAAGACCGGCGATCAGCCCGACCATGAGCACACCGGCGGCACCGTGCGCGGCGGCGACCGGGACGAGCACGACGGTCATCGCCCCGGTGGGGCCGGAGACCTGCACATTGGAGCCACCGAACACGGCGGCCAACGCACCTGCGACCACAGCGGTCGCCAACCCCGCCTCCGCGCCGAGGCCGGAAGACACCCCGAACCCCAACGCCAACGGCAACGCGACGATGGCCACGGTGAGCCCGGCCAACAGGTCTCGACGCGGGTGTCGCCGCATGGCGGCGAGGTCGGCGCAACCGGGCAACAACGAACGCAACCGCCACGCGGCTGCCCGGAACGCACTCATTCAGCGCTCTCCGCGCGCAACTCGTCGAGCAGTTCGTTCTGGCCGGTCAGCATCTCGGTGAGAATTCGCCGTGCCGCTCGCATCAGCTCGGCCACATCCCCACCGGCCAGTGCGTAAACGACTGTCGATCCATCCCGGGTAGCGGTGACGATGCCGTAACGGCGCAACACCGCCAACTGCTGCGACAGGCTCGGCGCCTCGATCTCGATCGCGGCCCGAAGATCACGAACCGACTTCGGCCCGTCCTGAAGCAGTTCGAGCACCCGGATCCGCACCGGATGACCGAGCATGCGGAAGAACTCCGCCTTCACCTGATAGAGCGGAACCGGCACAGCCTTGCCCACCCACCTTCCCACCCTGCAAGACAGCGACCAACATAGCATCTAGCGAATTGCAAAATTATGCAATTGTGTTTCCCGCCACGACGAGGGCGGGAACAGTCCTAAAAAGAGAGACGGGAACTGGCCGGCCGGCCAGTTCCCGCCGCGGTCTCGGCCCGGTGACCTCGCTTCAACCAGACGTCACCGTCCGGCCGGGTCGACGGGAGCGAACCGGGAATCCGGCTCGCTCCTCACTTCGCCGCGGAGTCGCTGGACCGATCACCACGGTCGTCGACAGTCCCCCGGCGAGGCTCACTCTTCCGCGCGGCCAGGAGCAGGTCCACCCGCGCGTGAGCCTGCCGGAGCTGCTCGGCGAGGTCCGCCAGGCGGGTGTCCTTGTCGGTCACCGCGGACTCCGCAGCTGTGGCCCTGGTCTCGGCCACGGTGCGAGCCGCACGTTCGGCGACGAGTTCCTCCCGCGCCTTGTCCAGACTCGTACGCAAGTCCCCGTTCTCCTGCCGAGCCGAGGAGAGGTCGGCTCGGACGCTTTCCAGTTCCTCACGCATCCTGCCGACCTCGGCGGTCGCGGCATCGAGTCGTTCGCTGACGCGAGTGTGATCCGCGGTGAGGGTACGCAGTTCGCCCTGCGTGTCCTGAAGCCGCCGGGCCAGCTCGTCACGCTCGGCCTGCACCGCGTCCAGGTCCTGCCGGTGCCGCCGAAGCTCGACAGCCATCTCGTCACGAGCCTGCGCGGCGGCGGTCGCAGCCGTCTCCGCCGCACCCCGCGCACGTTCGTGTTCGGCCACCGCCGCCCAGGCCTGGTTCTTCACAGCCTCCGCTTCAGCACGCGTGTGTTGGGCGACCTGCTCCGCCTGCTCACGCGCGGCCCGGTCATCGCGGGCCTGCGCGAGAGCACGATCGCGATCCCGCTCCGCTTGCTCGGCGCGCCGCTGTGCCTGCTCGGCCTCGGAATGCGCGGCGGCGGCCTGCTCCTCGGACTGGCGCACCTGTGCGATCGCCTGTTCCTCGGCCGCGTCGAACCGCTGCGCCATGTCGTGCAACGCCGCCAGCAACGGAGCGGACACCGCCTCGAACGTCTCGGCCGTGCGCCGCACTTCCACCAAGGGGTCGACCACAGCGGCCGTACGCGCGGCCCGGCGCTGGCGCGATGCCGCGTCGGCATGGGCCTTGCAGCAGTACGACGACGGCCGCCCACCCTTGCGTCTGCCGTGGGAATCCACGGCAGGAGGGGGCAATGGGTTGTCGCAGCCTTCCAACGCGCAAACGCCCGTCACATCGCCGTCCGAAACCGTCTCGGTGTTCCTCTGCTGCTCGGTCACCGATTCAGTGTCGCGCACACGGCACACCGACCCCGGCGCGGACCTGACCTCGGCTCCCCCACCAACGAGGGGAAACGATCGACCGGCCCACTGCCCGCTGGAGAGAGCCGGGTTCTGTCAGTGGGAACCGGCACGCTGTAGCCGTTGCGAGGTGAAGGCGTCGACGACGGCGTACGCGGTGATGACGACGGCAGCGATCAGCGACCACGCCCCGAGCTCCGCCTTCGCCCACGGGGAGCCTCGTTGCGCCAAGGACATCCGCCCCGCTGCGACCCCGTGCACGACCTTGGCGAAGACCAGCAGTGGAGTCGCAAAGAGAAGTAAAGTGGCGGCTTCGCTTCCGAACTCGCCCACAGGCAGGTCATTCCTCGCTCGGTGAACGGTCTACCGCGGCGAGGATGCCAGGCCCGAAGTCCGCCGCCGGAGAGCTGCCGGGCTCATGCTGGAGCCCTATCGTGCGCGACCACCTGGTGTCCCAGCCGGCGCGGCCGTCCTCAGGGCACCCCTGATACCCGGGCACCCCACCATAGGTTTCGTTCACCCATTCCTGGGTCTCGAGAACTTCTTCGCCCATAGCCCTCCCGCTAAACGTCAGAGGGCTGGTCGGAGTTGTTGAGATAGCCGTAGATCGTGTTGCGGGGTACGGTGAACAGGTCGGCGATCTCTTGGACGGTCTTCTTGCGTGCGTCGTAGAGCTGCTGGGCCAGCTCGGCCTGGTACGCGGTGATCTTCGGTCGCCGACCGCCCTTCCGGCCACGGGCGCGGGCCGCCGCCAGGCCCTCGTGGGTGTTGGCCACGATGAGGTTGCGCTGGAACTCTGCGACGCCGGCGCGGATCAGCGCGTCGCGCTGGGCGTCGGGGTTCTGGTCACCGGTGGACACGCGCATGTAGCCGATCTCCATCAGCGTGACAATAGTCGCACACCGTTTGCCGACGTTGTTTGTCGACGCGAGTTGTCGACACGGATCACCTGCGAAAACGCTCGGCTCGTCCGAGGTGTCAGAAAACGACCG
>NZ_DAHVQP010000015.1:0-14303 GCF_027317685.1 Saccharomonospora sp. | reverse complement strand
GTGGATCGCCGACCTCGGCTACACCGGGCTCGACAAACCCGTGGTCAACCTCATCATCGCCACCTACGCGATGCTGGCCGACCGCACCTGGACCCTGCACGGCAGCGTGCTGCGGCAACCACCCGAACTCGACAAGATCGGGCCGGGCCATGCCCTGCGGGCCCAGCAACTGCCCGACGCCGCCGAATTCGCCACCGCGCGAGACCGGGCCGCCGCACTGTTCGGGATCGTCGTGCCCGACACCTTGTTCGCCCGCAACGTCAACCGGCTCGCCGAAGGTGTGCGCGCCAAGGTCGCAGAACTGGAGACACCGGTCAACGGCGTGCGGCGGATGTTGGAACGGCACGCCGACACACTCGGCCTCACCGGCCGGCCCGACGCACCGAGAGTGGTCGCCACCCGCGACGCGGCCGACCTGCTCGCCCGACTGTCCGCCGCCGGAGAGGACACCGACCTGGTGAACCGGCTCGCGAAAGCCACCTACGACACCGAAGACACCGTGCTCGCCGCCACCATGTCGGCCGCACCTCGGCTGCTCGACGTGCTACGTGACGTCGAATGGTCGCTGGTGTCGTCCGTGCAGGGCTTCGCGGGCAGGGCAGACCTCATCGGCAACCGCGCCGATGTGCTGCTCGACGAGGTGACACACGCAGCCATCCAAGACGAGTTCACCGTCTCGCTCGCGCCCGTGCTCGACAAACTCGGACCCAAAGCCGTGTCCCTCGTCAGCGAGGCGGCACGACTGGCCACCGTGGCCACCCCCGAGCCCCCGGCCTCCACACACACCAGTCCCCAGGACACGTCGGATGAGCGAGCCACCGGAGCCGACGCAGTGAGCCTCACCGACACCGGCCAGCCCGGCATCAGCCGACACGACCCCGAACCGCCGGCCACACCAACCCACCGCGCGCCGCGCCGAGTGCGGGCCAGCACCGCAGAACGCGAACTCGCAGCGCTGCTCGACAGCGTGCGCGACGAGATCCGCGACTACGCCCGCGAACACCCCGGGGCAGAGATCGAAATCCTGTGGCGGACGGTCGGGGGAGAGGACAACGCGGAATGAACGCCGCACCCGAAGTTGACCGGCGCATGCTGGAAGCGCTGGTCGAACACTGGCTGCCCCAAACGAAAGGGCGGCGGCTGCTGCTTGTCCACGGCCGCTACGCCGACGGCGGCGACCGGGAGTTCGGCGTCACGACGAAAGAACACCGCTGCCGTGTCCACGTCGCCGACCAACACTCGTTGCTCGGAGTTCTGGAAGCCTGGCAGGACCACCAACGGGAACACGGCACCGACACCGACGCGCTGCTGGTCGTCACCACCAGCGTGGCCGACGAGCAATTCGGCTGGGACCTGCTCGCCTACGCCGTGCGGGGGCGGGTGCTCTCGGTCGACCGGGCGCAGATCATCGCCCAGCGGTTCGGGGCCAGAGACATCGATCCCCGCATCCGCCAAGAACCCTGGCTCGTCGACGCCCTGCTCGACGCCGAACCCACCGAAGGCTGGCCTCGCACCGATTCGGTGCTGACCCGAGACCGAGCCATCCAATCCCTGATCGGTGTGCGGCTCGGACACGCCGCGCTCGGCGAGGACGCCGTGGACATCGGCACGTTGCTCGACTTCTCCCTCGACACGGCGGGCACCGCCCGGTTCGCCGCCCTGCCCGAAGCCGAACGGGAGGGACTGACCGATTGGCTCGCCCGCACCGTCGGCGACGCCGCCGGGCTACTGCTGCGCCTGGCCGCCGAGAGACGCGCGACCGACGCCATGCCACTCGGACTGGTCGGCACCGCCGCCGTCGGGGCGAACGCGTCCCCCGCGGCGGCCCTGGCCTTCGGCGGGCTGCTGGGCGGCGTGCGGCCGGAACAGCTCGTCGCCTTCACCGAAGCGGTGGAGGGAGCGCTGGAACGTTGGGTCAGCCAAGCCGAATCCGGAAGCCGACACAACAACATCGCGCGGGAGAAAGTACTCGCGGTGACACACAGGGCCGAAGAACTGGCCGCCCAGGCGGGCCTTACTGCCGACCTGACAAGCAACCAGTTCCTGCCCTCGGCGTTCACCGCACGGCTGCACGATTTCGCCACCGCGCTCACCGCCGCTCTCGACGGAGCCGGAGAGTTGAGCGCGGCCGAGGACGCACTCGGCGCACTACGCGCACACCACCTCGCCAGGTTGGAGAGCGACCGGATGCGAGCGGTGGACATGGCCGTGCGGCTGGCCCGCTGGCTCGCGCTCCCGGTGCCCGAACCCGCTTCCGTCGCCGACGCGATCCGACAACACAACACCGAGTGGGCCTGGGTGGACCGCGCGCTGACCACACTGTGGGCGGGCGATCCCAACGGCGACCCGGTGTTGGGCCGGGCTTATCAGGTGGTGTGCCGCGCAGTGCGTGATCGGCGCGCCACCCTGGACGAAGCGTTCGCGAAACATCTGGCGAGTTGGGCCAGACACGCCAGCATCGACGACCCCGGTGGATGTCTGCTCATCGAGCAGGTGCTCGACCGGATAGCGATGCCTCTGGCACGGCAGAAAGCACCGGTGATCGTCGTCCTGGACGGCATGAGCGGGGCCGTCGCCGTCGAACTCGCCGAACAACTCACCGAGCGCACGTGGTGGGAAGCGGCACCGGAGAAGGACCGGATCGCCGCGGTGTCGGCCATCCCCTCGGTCACCCGGGCCAGCCGCCCCAGCCTGCTCACAGGCACCCTCGCCCACGGCGAGCAGACAGCGGAAAAGGACGGCTTCGCCACGTACTGGAAAAGGCGCAGCAGCGGTCGACGTTCCGGGCAACTGTTCCACAAAGCCGATATCGGTGGTGATGCCGGGCATCGGCTGTCCGACCGCTTGCTGGAGGCGATGGCCGACGAATCGGTCGTGGTCGCGGTGGTGCTGAACACCATCGACGCCGCACTCGACCACGGCCGGGAAGGCGACCGCACCGGCTGGGACCCCAGCGACATCACCTACCTGCCCGAATTGTTGGACGCCGCCCGCAACTACGGCCGCCCCGTCATACTCGTCTCCGACCACGGCCACGTGCTCGACCGGGCAGACGGCGCTCCGATGTCCGCGGACGGCGTCGAATCGGCCCGTTGGCGTGTCGGTGAGCCCGCAGAAGGCGAGATCGCGTTGAGCGGGCCGCGCGTGCTGCTCGGGGGAGGCAGTGTGGTCGTCCCGTGGCGCGAGGACATCCGCTACACCTCCCGCAAAGCCGGCTACCACGGCGGTGCGGCACTAGCGGAGATGGCGGTGCCGGTGCTGGTGCTACTGCCCTCACCGAAAATCCTGCCCTCGGGTTGGGAGCTGCTCGGTGACCGCGTGGCACCGGCGTGGTGGCATCAACGTGCCGAACAGCCGACGCCTCCGGCTCCGGCCGAACGAAAGCCGAAAGCCAATCGCCGGGCGGCCAAGGAACGATCCGACGAGATGCCGCTGTTCACCATGGACGATTCGGCGGAGCGGCCGTCGCTGGGGCAACGTGTTGTGGCAGGGGAAGTGTATGCAGGACAGCGGGTCTTCATCCCCAAAGCGCCCGACAAGAAGGTGGTCGCCGCGGTCATCGACGCACTCGTCGATTCCGGTAACCGGCTGCCGCTGAACACCGTGGCGGGCATCGCGGGCCGTGCTCGCAGACCGGAGTTCTTCGCCACGACCCTGCAACGACTGCTCAACGTCGACGGCTACCCGGTGCTGTCCGTGGACGGCGGCCGATGGCTGACCCTCGACGTGGACACCCTGTGTCTGCAGTTCGGAGTCACGCGTGACTGAAGTTGGTAACTCTTCTGGAGGTGGTGGGGTGACCGGCGCTGTGAGCCAGGCGCGCAGGCGTGATGTGATCAACGCTTTGCGTCGAGGCACCGTGCCCCAAACCGGCCTGGACCTGCTCGCGGTGGGCCTCGACCGATTCGCCACCGCCATGGACGACGATCTTGACACCGTCGCCCGAGGAGGCGCGGCCTTCCACGCCGTGCGCGGCGAGTACGGCTCGGGCAAGACGTTCTTCGCGCGCTGGCTCGCCGAAAGAGCCAAACGCCGAGGACTGGCGACCTCCGAGATCCAGATCTCCGAGACCGAAACTCCACTGCACCGGCTGGAGACGGTCTACCGGCGGCTCACCGAACGAATCACCACCGCCACCCACCAACCCAGCGCCCTACGCGCCGTCGTCGACTCCTGGCTCTACACCCTCGAAGAGCACGTACTGGACGCCGGAGAGGTCTCAGAGGACGACGAGACGGCATTCACCGCCGCAGTCGACACACTCGCCGAACAGCGACTCGCCGACGTGGCACGCACGACGCCCGCGTTCGCCGCGGCCCTGCGCGGGTACCGGCAAGCCCTCGCCGACGGTGACGCCGCCACCGCCGAGGCCCTCATCGCCTGGCTCGGGGGACAGAAGTCCGTGGCGGCCTCCGCCCGCCGGACCGCCGGAGTACGTGGGGACCTCGACCACTTCGGAGCGCTTGGATTTTTGCAGGGCCTGCTCACCGTGCTACGCGACTGCGGGCATCCCGGACTGCTGCTCGTCCTCGACGAAACCGAAACGCTGCAACGAGTCCGTGGCGACGTGCGCGAGAAGGGCCTCAACGCGCTACGCCAACTCATCGACGAAATCGACGCAGGCCGGTTCCCCGGACTATTCCTCGTGCTCACCGGCACGCCCGCGTTCTTCGACGGACAACAGGGCGTGCAGCGACTCCCACCGCTGGCGCAACGCCTCGCCACCGACTTCTCCACCGATCCCCGCTTCGACTCGCCCCGGGCGGTGCAGCTCCGACTGCCCGGCTTCAACCTCGACCGGCTCGGTGAACTCGGCCGAACCGTGCGCGAGCTCTACGCGGGCGTGGCCCGCAACCCCGAGCGTGTGCGCGAAGTGGTCGACGATGCCTACATCACCACCCTGGCGGAGGCGCTCACCGGCGAACTCGGCGGGAAAGTCGGTGTGGCGCCCAGACTGTTCCTCCGCAAACTCGTCGCCGACGTGCTCGACCGGGTGGACGACTTCGCCGACTTCGACCCACGCCGGGACTACCCGATCACGGTCTCCGACACCGAACTCACCGAGGTCGAACGCAACGCCGTCGCAAGCGCCGACGACATCGACCTGGAGCTGCCGTGAGCCAGGCCCTCGACCACCTGCATCCCGCGGTGGTGCACCACCTGGTCAACACCCTGGGCTGGCGGTCCCTGCGGCCCTTGCAACAGCAAGCCGTTGCTCCCGTACTGGACGGACACGACGCATTGCTGCTCGCCCCCACTGCGGGCGGCAAGACCGAAGCCGCTTGTTTCCCCGTGCTCTCCGCGATGGAGCAACAAGGCTGGACCGGGCTGTCGGTGTTGTACGTCTGTCCGTTGAAGGCGTTGCTCAACAACCTCCTGCCCCGCCTACGGGATTACGCCGCCTGGCTGGGACGTCGGGTGGAACTCTGGCACGGCGACGTCACGGCGACGGCGCGGCGACGCATCCTCTGTGACCCACCGGACGTGCTGCTGACCACACCGGAGTCGGTGGAGGCCATGCTGGTCAGCACCAACGTCGAACACAAGCGGTTGTTCGGTGACCTACGTGCGATCGTCGTGGACGAGGTGCACGCATTCGCCGGCGACGACCGCGGCTGGCACCTGCTGGCCGTACTCGAACGGCTCACCGTGCTCGCGCAACGACCCATCCAGCGCATCGGCCTGTCCGCCACGGTCGGCAACCCCGAACAGCTACTGGACTGGTTGCAGGGCTCAGAACGGGGACGCCGACCCGCCACCGTTGTCGCACCCGGCGTGGAAGCCCCGAGCACCACGCCGCAGGGAGACATCGAGGTCGACTACGTCGGCTCCATCGACAACGCGGCCACGGTGATCTCCGCATTGCACCGAGGTGAGAAACGGCTCGTCTTCTGCGATTCACGCCGGCTCGTCGAACAGCTCGGCGCCGCGTTACGCATGCGCGGCGTCACCACCTTCCTGTCACATGCCTCGCTGTCGGTGGACGAACGCCGCCGTGCCGAGGCGGCCTTCGCCGAAGCCCGCGACTGCGTCATCGTGTCCACATCCACCTTGGAACTCGGCATCGATGTCGGCGACCTCGACCGCGTCATCCAACTCGACGCACCCGCCACGGTGGCGTCGTTCCTGCAGCGCCTCGGCCGCACCGGACGACGCGCGGGCAGCACACGCAACTGTCTGTTCCTCGCGCTCAGCCAAGAATCGCTGCTGTGGACAGCGGCGCTGTTGGAACTGTGGGGCCGTGGCTACGTGGAACCCGTCGAGGCGCCACCGGAACCAAGACACATCGTGGCCCAACAGATGCTGGCGTTGTGTCTGCAGGAACATGCGGTGGGCGGCCGACTGTGGACCGAAGCGTGGAACGGCTTCGCACCATTCGACCACAGCGCGGAACCTATCGTCCGTTACCTGGTCGAACAGGGATACCTGGACCAGGACGGGGAGTTGTTGTTCATCGGGCCCGAGGCCGAACGCCGCTTCGGGCACCGGAACTTTTCGGACATGACGGCCGTGTTCACCGCGCCGCCACAGTTCACCGTGTTGGCCGGACGGCAGGAGATCGGACTCGCCGACCCGGCCCTGCTGACAGAGCGGGTGGAAGGTCCTCGGGTACTGCTGCTGGGTGGTCGAAGCTGGAAGGTGACCTGGATTGACTGGAAACGCCGCCGCTGCTTCGTGGAGGAAACCGACCTGAAAGGAAAGGCACGTTGGCACACGCCCGGTGCAGCGGGCCGCAGTGCGGCTCTCGCCCGTGCGGCCCGGGACGTGCTGCTCGGCGCCACCCCCTCGGTGAAACTCACCCAGCGCGCCGTCCGAACGCTGACGGCGGTGCGTGAGAAGTGGAGCTCGACCGTTTCCCCGGACGGACTGATGGTGACCCGTGATGGACACGCGGAGACGGACGTGCGTTGGTGGACCTGGGCGGGCCGCAAGGCCAACGCCACACTCGCCGCCTCTCTGCCACAAGTGGTCGACGGACGCTTCGACGACGTGTCGGTGCGACTGCGGCCCGATCTCACCCCGCGGCTGTGGCGGACCGCCACAGCCGACGCCGCGCAGCGGCTGTGCCTGCCGGAGGTCGACGAACAGGCGCTCGCCGGGCTGAAGTTCAGCGCCGCGCTGCCTTCCTGTCTGGCGGCCGCTACTCTGGCTTCGCGCATGGCCGACCTCGACACAGCGGCTCGTGTGCTCGCCGAGTCCGTGCGGTTCACCGTCCTCGGCTAGCGCTTGAACCGGGCGACCGATGGTCGGGTCGGGGCGTCTACTTCCAGTCGGAGTGCGGGACTTGTGGTGATGTCAGGACGAGAGTGCCCGAGTCCAGTGGAGTGTCGATGTCGACGGTGAACACCACTCCTTCCAAGTTCTGCGGGTCGTCCACCGGTCCGATGGCGGCGGGCTTCCCGAGCTCCATGGAGTGGTACACGCCCTCGGCCAGCACGACCGGTCCATCACTGGAGGAACAGGCGGCGAGGAGGGCAAGGCCGGACGCGAGAGCGGCCAATTGGGGCGGACGTTTCATTGCAGGCGATCTCCCTTCCCGGGAGAAGTCCGACTTGCCGTTTCTGCCGTTATCCGGTTTCGTCAGGCGATGCGAGGTTGTTGTCTCTCCGTGATCGACCCCGGTGTCGTGGGCCAGTTGGCGGAACGCTAGTCTCACCCGCGCCTGTGGGCTTCGAGTTTGACACGCTCGGTAACGTCCACTTGGTGATGCTCACCCTGTGGGGTGAGCACCTGCGCCGAACAGTCGAATGGACAGGTGGGAGGCACCCCGGTGCGCAACCCGGACAGGGCGTCGAATCGCCCGGCCGCGCGTATGTTCCGCGGCTCTGCGGTGGTGGCGTCCATGACTGTTGCCACATTGCTGACAGGGGCAGGCACTGCATCGGCCATGCAGGTCGAGCCCAACGCGATGACGTTCGGACTGCTGGGGCCGGTGGGCCTCATCGCCGTCGTGCTGGGCGTGCTCGGCATGGCCGCCGGCGTGATCCGCCAGCGCAGGAAGACCCGCATGCAGGCCGCTGTGTCCACTGCGGACTCCGAGTCCGCCACCGCTGTCGCCGACGCCGAAACCGGTGTCGCGGTCGCTTCGCGCGTGGGCGACTGAACCCGCACACAACACCTCCTGCCACGAAATCCGCCGAGATGTCATCGGCCGAGATCTTCGGTTCCACTGACTGAACCGACTCCCGAAAGCGCGAAGTTCCGTCGTTTCCGTCGCCGTTTCGCGGGAGTCGCCGCGCTCGCTTTCCGTTCGACCCCGCTGTCCGTGTCGGAAGTCGGCGTGAGGATCGACGATCACCGCTTCGACGTGAGCGGTGCCTTGATCCGTCTTATCCGGCGGTGAGTCACCGAGTCGGACAGGCTCCAGCGGTGAAGCCCGCTTCTGCTTTGCAAGAACGTTCCGTGTTTACGCAGGTCAGAACCCAGTGCAAGTAGGGTTTCTGCAATTTTCTGCAAGATTCTTGACAGTTCTGTCCGCTTCGGCTCTCCTGTATGGACTCCCAGTGGCCGTCACACCACTCGAAACACGGAGGTTCGACGATGTTCCAACGTGTCCTCGCCACGGTCCTGCTGGTGTCCGCGCTACTCACCCTGCCGGCCCAGACCACGCCACCGGCAGATGCGGCGCCACCCGGCGAACACGACGTCATCGCCACGCTCTTCCAATGGAACTGGAACAGCATCGCCCGCGCCTGCCAAGACCAACTGGGCCCCAACGGTTACGGCGCGGTCCAAGTGTCCCCACCATCCGAACACGTCGTCCTCGGCGACGACGGTTACCCGTGGTGGCAGGACTACCAGCCGGTCTCCTACGAACTGGAAAGCCGACGCGGCTCGCGAGCCGAGTTCGAGAACATGGTCAACGCCTGCCATGACGCCGGGGTGAAGGTGTACGCCGACGTGGTCGTCAACCACATGAGCGGCCAAGAACAATGCGGCACGGGCAGCGCGGGATCGGAATACTGTCACTACGAGTACCCGGAAGCGGGCTACGACTACGACGACTTCCACCACTGCGGCCGCAACGGCGACGACAACATCGTCGACTACCACGACCGCTACGAAGTGCAGAACTGTGAACTCGTCAACCTCGCCGACCTCGCCACCGAATCCGAGACCGTGCGAGACCGCATCGGCTCCTACTTAAACGACCTGCTCGACCTCGGAGTGGACGGATTCCGCGTCGACGCGGTCAAACACATGCCCGCCGAAGACGTCGGCGCCATACTGGACCGCCTCGACTCCCCCGCCTACATCTACCAGGAGACGCTCTACGGAGAAGGCGAACCGATCACCCCGGACGAGTACCTCGACAACGGGGACGTGTACGACGGGCGGTACGCCAATGACATCGCCCGCATCTTCAACTCCGAGAAGCTCGCGTACCTGCGCGACTTCGGAACCGCCGTGCCTTCCGAACAGATCGTGGTGTTCATCGACAACCACGACAGCCAGCGCGGCGGCGAGACACTGACCTACAACGACGGCTCCCGGTACTCCCTGGCCAACGCGTTCATGCTGGCCTGGCCGGTGGGCACGCCCAAGGTGAACAGCAGCTTCACCTTCGACGACTACGACGCCGGCCCACCGAGCGATGCGGCCGGAAACACCACCGACGCCGACTGCGCCTCGGCGGAGTGGCAGTGCGAACACGACTGGCAACCGATCCGCAATATGGTCGGCTTCCACAACGAAGTACGAGACGAACCGGTAACGCACTGGTGGGACAACGGCAACGACACCATCGCCTTCGGCCGTGGCGACAAGGGCTACGTGGTGCTCAACGACGAATCCGCGTCGGTGACCGACCGCTCCTTCCAAACCGGGCTCTCCGAGGGCACCTACTGCGACGTGTTGCACGGTGATGTCGTCGACGGTGACTGCACCGGGCCCACCTACACGATCGACGCCGACGGCCGGTTCCGGGCCGACGTCGGCGCCCACGACGGGATCGCGCTGCACGTAGGCGCCCGCCTGTAGCCCGAACGTCGGCGTGTCCGCAGTCTGCGTCGTCGTGTCCGCAGGTTGTGTCGTTGTGTTCGCAGGTTTGGTTGTTGTGGTCTAGAGGGGGGGTCGTTGTCGTGTCCGCGGCGTGGAACGCGGACACGACTGCACAGTCTGCGGACACGACTGCACAGTTGGTGTCGCGTTGCGGGGGGCATCGGGGGTGGTTAGCGTCCTTGCGTGGGCGAGGTGAAGGCGGGCCAGGACAGGGACCTGAGCAGAGGCAAGGGCCTGGGCAAGGACGGGGACCAGGACAAGGACGAGGGCAAGGGCCAGGACAAACTGCTGCCCCGGCTGCGTAGGAAGCACCCGTGGCTGGACCACGTGGTCAAAGCTAACGAGGCGTTCACCGAGCGGTACGGCAACCACTACGCCGCCGCTATCACGTACTTCTCCGTGCTGTCGTTGATCCCGCTGTTGATGGTGGGTTTCTCCGTGGCCGGGTTCGTGCTGGCGGGCAATGACGCGGCGATGCGGCAGTTGCGCGAGGGTATCGTCAACTCCGCCCCGGAGGGACTGGGCGGTCTTTTCGCCTCCATCGTGCAGGCGGCACTCGAGTCCCGGGCCGGCGCCGGAATACTCGGTCTGTTGCTCGCCCTGTACTCCGGTCTCGGCTGGATGGGCAATCTGCGTGATGCCCTCACCGTGCAGTGGGGGCAGGAGAAGCGGAAGCTGCCTTTCTTGTCCACCAAGCTCAAGGACTTGGGTGCGCTCGCCGGGCTGGGCGTGGCGCTGGTGGTGTCGTTCGGGCTCACCGCCGTCGGCAGCGGGGTGGGTGAGTTCCTGCTCGGGCTCGTGGGGCTGGACGACGCGGCGTGGGCGAGGTTCCTGCTGCGGCTCGGCACCATCGCACTGGCCCTGGTGGCCAACGTGTTGGTGTTTCTGTGGGTGTTGTCTCAGCTGCCCCGGGAGAAGGTGCCGGTCCGCAGTGCCGTGCGCGGAGCCGTGCTGGTCGCCGTCGGTTTCGAGATCCTCAAGCAGGTCGGTGGTATCTACCTGTCCAGCGTGTTGAGTTCGCCCAGCGGCGCGTTGTTCGGCTCCGTGATCGGTCTGCTCGTGTTCGCCAATCTCGTGGCCCGGTTCCTGCTGTTCGTCGCCGCTTGGGCGGCCACCGGCCAGGAGAGCGTTCCGCGTACCGTGGAACCACCCGCGCCCACTGTGATCAAGACAACGGTGGAAGTGCGTCGTGGTGGTCCGGGCCTGGCAGCGGGTGCGTTCAGTGCCGGAGCACTGTTGGGTTGGCTTTCGAAGCGGCGTTCGTGACCCTCGGTTGACCTATGCTCGCCCTCGGATCGAAAGGGTGAGTGTGAGCGAAACGACCTCAACGCCGCGTGATGCGGCGCTTCCCCGCGAGATCTGGGTTCTTCTCGCCGCCAGTTTCCTCATCGCGATCGGCTACGGCATCGTCGCACCGGCGTTGCCGAACTTCGCCACCAGTTTCGACGTCGGTGTGACGGCGGCGTCGGTGGTGGTCAGTGCTTTCGCGTTCGTGCGCCTGTTGTTCGCTCCGATGAGTGGGCGACTGGTGACCCGGTTCGGGGAGCGGCCCATCTACCTGTGGGGCGTGTCCATCGTGGCTGTCGGCACGCTTCTGTGTGCGGTGGCGACGGACTATTGGCAGCTGTTGTTGTTCCGGGCCGCCAGCGGCGTGGGTTCCACGATGTTCACGGTGTCGGCCATCGGGTTGCTGATCCGGATCTCGCCGCCGGAACTGCGGGGCCGTGCTTCGAGTCTGTGGGGTTCCAGTTTCCTGTTGGGCGGCATCGCGGGCCCGGTGGTGGGCAGTGGGCTGGTGACGGTGTCGCTGCGCGCCCCGTTCCTCGTCTACGGTGGCGCGCTGATGCTGACCACTCTGCTCGTGTGGTGGCAGCTGCGGCATTCGGAGCTGGTGTCGCGGCCCGCGGAGGACTCCGAGCCGGCGATGACGTTCACACAGGCGTTGCGCCACCCGTCGTATCGTGCGGCGCTCGCGTCGAATTTGGCCAACGGTTGGGTGGTCCTCGGCGTGCGTATGTCGTTGTTGCCGCTGTTCGTGACCGCCGTGTTGGATCAGGACGAGGCGTTCACCGGAATCGCGCTCGCCGTGTTCGCCGCGATGAACGCCGCGGCCTTGTTGTATGTCGGCAGGGTCAGCGACAAGCGGGGCCGGAAGCCGCCAGCCCTGGTGGGGCTGGCGTTGCTGACGGTCGGCGCGGCGGGAATGGGGCTGACGAGTGACCTTTGGGTGTTCCTCGGGGCGGTGGTGGTCACCGGTCTGGGAGCGGGTGCGTTGAACCCCGCGCAGAACGCCACGGTCGCCGACGTGCTCGGCTCCAAGGCCCGGGGCGGGTCGGTGCTGGCCGGGTTCCAGATGGCGGCCGACGTCGGTGCCGTGACGGGGCCGCTCGTCGCGGGGGCCGTGGCCGAGCAGTGGTCGTACTCGGCGGCGTTCGGTCTGACCGCGGCAGTGTCGGCGGTGGCGTTGCTGTTGTGGAGCGGCGCGAGGGAGACGTTGCCCGCGAAGAACTGAACGCCTCAGTCCGGGCGGCGCAGCAAGCCCTTGCGGTGTGCCACCAGCAGACCCGTGATCACGATGACCGTGACGATCAGGGTGACGATCCAGCCGGTGGTGCCGAACGGGTCGCTCGGGGAGGTGGCGGCGACATCGGTCACGTCGGTGCTCTCCTCGCCGTCGTCGACCGAGGAGATCGGCGGCGCGGTGGTCACGGTGCCCACCGGTTCGCTGCCCTCGGCGGCGAGGGTGAAACCGTAGTCCAGGAGCCGTTCGGCTTGTTCGGAGACGCGGATGGGCTGTTGTTCGGCCCGCAGCAGCACCACCGCGACTCGCTTGCCGTCGCGTTCCGCGGCGCCGGCGTAGGTGTGGCGGGCGTCGTCGGTGAAACCGGTCTTGCCGCCGAGGAAGCCCTCGTACGACGCCCACAGCCGGTTGTCGTTGTAGACGGGGAAGTCCGGTTCGCCGGGGCCACCGGGGAAGTTGATGTGCTTGGTGCCCACGGCTTCGGCGTACGCGGGCTGCTGCATGGCGTAGCGGAACACCAGGCTCATGTCGTACGCCGAGGTCATCATGCCCGGGCCGTCGAGTCCCGATGGGGTGGCGGCGCGGGTGTCGGCCGCTCCCAGCCACTCGGCGAGCGCGTTCATCTTCTCCACGGCCGCGTCCATGCCGCCCAGGGCGGTGGCCAGGGCGTGGGCGACGTCGTTGCCCGAGTGCATGAGCAGCGTGTGTACGAGTTGGTCGACGGTGTACTCGCCGCCCTCGACGAGGCCCACGCACGTGCACTCCTGATTGGCGTCCTCCTCGGTGGCGACCACGACGTGGTCGGGCGGCAGTTTCTCCAGGACCACCAGTGCGAGCAGCGTCTTGATCAGCGACGCGGGCCGGTAGCGTCCGTGCGGGTTCTTCGCCGCGAGGACTTCCCCCGTGTCGAGGTCCTGCACCAGCCAGGCCGCGGCGGTGATGTCCTCGGGCGGTGCGGGGCTGTTCGCGGGCCGGACGATCCCGCATTCGGCCATGCGTTCGCCACCTGCCGGTGTCTCGGGCACGGGTAGAGGAGAGGGCGACTCCTCACCCGGTGGTGGTTCCTCGGACGAGTCCACCGGTGGGGGAGGCAGGGTTCGGTTGGGACAGGACTCGTCGGCGGTGTCGGTGACCGCTTGGGCCGGCGGAATGTCGGTGGCCGCCTCGGCCGGCGGGGCGGCCAGCAGGACCGACGTGCCCGCGAGCAGGGCTGTCACGAATACGGCGAACAGAGTTCGGATCGACGTGGTGCTGCGCACCCGTGCAGGCTAGCGGGACCCGGCAGGGGGATACTGCGGGACATGCGGATGTCTCGCGGTACGTCACTGTTTCTCACTGCGTTCGGGGTGTGGTCCTGGGTCATCTGGATCTCGTTCGCCCGCAATCTGTGGAACAGCGACAACTCCTGGAACTCCGACGGCTCTGTGACCTCGTTCTTCGTGGTACACCTCCTGCTCGCGGTGACGTCGTTCGTGCTGGGCACGATCATCGGCGTCATCGGCTGGCGCGGTCTGCGGGCGTCGCGGAACCGCCGAGAAGCCGAGAAGGCCACCGAGAAGGTCACAGAGAAGAGCTGAGAAGAGCACGGGAGGCCGCGGAGCCCTGAGCGTGGACAGCGGACCCCAGCCGGCTCCGAAAGTTTCGAAACTTTTGCTGGCCCTCTGACTCCGAATCGGCCAGGTGGGTCCGCGATCTCTGGTTTTCGCAGGTGAACCTGCCGTGTCGTGCTCACTAGCACCGAAAACTTTCGGAAAATAAATGTTGACCAACGGTGTGATCG
>NZ_DAHVQP010000127.1:0-26641 GCF_027317685.1 Saccharomonospora sp. | reverse complement strand
CTACATCATCAAGTCGGGCAAGGTCAAGATCGGCCGCAAGTCGGCCGACGGCCGGGAGAACCTGTTCCAGATCATGGGACCGTCCGACATGTTCGGGGAGCTGTCGATTTTCGACCCGGGCCCGCGCACGTCGACGGCCACGACCGTCACCGAGGTCAGCGCGGTGACGATGGACCGCCCCGCGTTGAGGCAGTGGATCTCGACGCGTCCGGAGATCGCCGAACAGCTGCTGCGGGTGGTCGCACGTCGGCTCCGCCGCACCAACAACATGGTCGCCGAACTGATCTTCACCGACGTTCCCGGCCGTGTGGCGAGGGCGCTGTTGCAGCTGGCGCAGCGTTTCGGCAGCCAGGAGGCGGGCCTGCTGCGGGTCACTCACGACCTCACGCAGGAGGAGATCGCCCAGTACGTCGGTGCGTCGCGAGAAACCGTCAACAAGGCGCTCGCCGACTTCGCGCACCGCGGTTGGCTGCGACTTGAGGGCAAGAGCGTATTGATCCTCGACCCGGAGCGGCTGGCTCGCCGAGCCCGCTGAGACGTTGGCGAGGTGTCTCGGGTCGCCGACCTCGGGCGGCCCGCAGGGGAGGGCATCGGCGGCACTCAAGGCCGGGCACGAATAAGTCGATACGGAACAAGGGGCCGGGCGCCACCCCCGACGTGGCACTTCATCCGGCCCCTTGTCCGCTATGCGCGGACCGTCCCCCGACAGGCCGCGCTCCCCGCCCTCCGGTTGTAGGCCCCGACCCGAAACCCGGAGGGAGTCTGTAGTTGTTCGCCCGGAGGAACCGGGGCGACGCAAGCTGACGCTTGATGCGAACTCTGTACCCCGCTGTGTCTCCAGTGGGGTACAGCGACCTAGAGCATCTGCGACATCTGTCTTAAATGTTCCACCAGCCGAAGCCGTACCGATAGGGTCGCATGGCCCCACCCTGGCGGTTCAAGTGTGTTCACCCTCAAAGACGCGTCAGCCGGATAGATGATGCCCATCTTCGGGGCACTGTTACCTATCCGATATCAAAATACCCGTTCGGATGCGTTTTATGCCCTTTTGGGCCAATTCACTCAAGCCCGAGCCGAGCAAAGTGGTACCGTCGTACCATACTGGTACGCGTGTCCAACCCCGTCGAATCCGGTCGCACCACCCTTTCCGACTACCGCGTAGCGCTGACCACCCCCGCCGCCCGGCGACCTCTCGTCGCCTCGTTGCTGGCCCGGCTCCCGATCGCCATGATCGGCATCTCCGGGTTGCTCTATGTGCAACACCGGACGGGCACTTACGCGGTGGCCGGCCTGGTGTCGGCGAGCACGCTGGTCGGCGTCGCCATCGGCTCGGTGGTGCAGGGACGACTCATCGACCGATTCGGCCCCACACGGCCACTACTCGTGGTCGTGGCCTTGTTCGCGGTGACGATGGCGGGGCTGGTGGCGGCCATCGAGAGCGGGGCGGCCACACCTGTGCTCGTGGTACTCGCCGGGGGTATCGGCCTGTTCGAGCCCATGTGCGGCTCGGCGTCCCGAGCGCTGTGGGGCAGGCTGCTCCCATCCGGGCCCGCGCTCACCGCCGCCTACTCGTACGAGGCCATCAGCATGGAGGTCTTCTTCATCCTCGGCCCCGGGCTGGCGGGCGCGCTCATCGCCGCACCGTGGCCGGGAACGGGCATGGTCCTCGGCGGAGCGTGCATGGCGGTGGGCGCGGTGCTGTTCGCGTTGAGCCCGGCCGTGCGGGCCTGGCCGCCGTCCCCCCGCGGCAAAACGCCCTTGCTCGGCGCGTTCAGCAGTCCCGGAATGCGCACACTCGCGCTGGCAGCACTCGGATTCGGCATGGTCATCGGCTTCGTCGAGGTCGCCGTACCCGCCGCAGCCACCGAAGCCGGCAACACCGCCCTGGGCGGTGTCCTGTTGTCGGTGTGGTCTGTGAGCTCCGTGGCGTTCGGCATCGTCTACAGCCTGCGTCCTTGGCCGAAGCCGCTGGGTCTGCGGCTGCCCGTGTTGCTCGCGCTGTTCGGCGCCTCCGTGGCGCTGTTGGCGTGGCCGTCGACACTGTGGGGTCTCGCGGTGGCTCTGCTGGCCTCGGGTGCCCTCATCACTCCACAGTCCACCACCCACTCGATGACCATCGAGCTGGTGGCTCCGAAAAACACGGCGGCCGAGGCTTTCGGTTGGGTCCTCACCGCCATCACCCTCGGATTGGCGTTCGGGCAATCGGCCAGCGGTTACCTGGTAGAACTTAGCGGTCCTCCGCTGGCATTCGGGGTGGCGTCGGTGTGCGCGCTCGTGGTGGCCGGTGCGGTATGGCTGCGCAAGCACACGGTTCGCGCCCGAGCCGCCGACGACGGTCGAACCGAGGGCGCGGAGGACACGGAAGGCACGAAAGACGCCACCATATCGTGACCGTCGGAGGTCATCCGCGGGAACGCAGATACTCCAGCTGGGCCTGGACACTCGCCTCGGCGGGCCCCCACAGCGCCCGGTCGACGTCGGCGTAGACGAGTTCCACGACCTGGCGGGCCGTGGCGTCGTCCCCGAGTTCCCGCAGTGCCCGGCGCACCTGATCCAGCCGCTGTTCGCGGTGGCGCAGGTACTCGGTCACCGTGCTGGTCAAATCCGACAGCTCGGGACCGTGGCCGGGCAGACCGAGCGTGTTCGGCGGCAACGCGCACAGAATCCGCAGAGAGTCGAGGTAGTCTCCCAGGTCGGACAGCACAGTGGTGCCCCGCCCCAGCACCGTGTCCCCGGTGAGCACGTGTACCCGATCGTCGTGGTCCACGCGCAGCACGATCGAATCGTCGGTGTGCCCGGGGGTGTGCGTGACCCGCAACGTCAACCCCGCGGCCCGCACCACGTCGCCGTCACCAAGCGGATCGCCCTCTCGACACAGGGAGGCATCGAAGGCTCGCACCGGCGCGCCCACGCGTTCGGCGAGCACCGGAGCCGCCTCCACATGGTCCGGGTGCCGGTGGGTGAGCACGATCAGCTCGATGCCGGCGAGACCGGAAAGCACGTCGAGGTGCTCGTCGAGGGCGTACCCGGGGTCCACGACGATCCGACCGGCCACTCCCGGTGCCTGCAACACCCAGGTGTTGGTGCCCTCCAACGTCATCGTCGACGGGTTGTTCTGCAACAGCACCGACGCGATGGGAGACACCGGTCGGAGCACCCCGTAAGCGGGATGGCTCATGACAGCTTCACCACGACCCGTTCACCGTCCTGCACGAATCTCGGCATGATCCGGTGGATCTCGCGTTCACACGCCAGGACCTCCGCCACGGAGGAGAACTGGGCGATCTCGTTGAGCGTGCACCACGTGGGGGGCATCAAGCCCACCCAGCCGGCCTCGGCGTCGGCCATGGCGTCCTCGGGACGTTGCCAGTGCGCCGACTCGACCTCGGTGGTGCCGTCGTCGGCCGTCTGCCCCTCGGGAAGAGCCGCCACGAAGAACCGTGCGTCGTACCGCCGGGGTTCCTCCTCGGGGGTCACCCAGTTCGCCCACGGCCGCAGCAGGTCCGCCCGCACCACCAGTCCGGCGTCGTTGAGGAAGCTCGCTAACGACAACTCACCAGAGGTGAGTGCCGCACGCGCGTCGGCGTAGACGCCGGTGTCGGCGACGACGCTGGACTCCGTGCCCGCCAACAGGACGCCGGACTCCTCGAACGCCTCCCGGACCACGGCGCACACCAGCGCCCGCGCCAGCGGCTCTGAACACGAGAACCGCCGAGCCCACTCCTCGGGCGGCGGCCCGACCCAGCCGATGGAGGCGTCGGCGTCGCGCTGGTCGACCCCGCCCCCGGGGAACACGGTCATCCCGGCCGCGAACGCCATGCTGCGCACACGACGCTGCAGGAAAACCTCGACCCCGGAGCGGTCTCCCACGTCCCGCACCAGCACCACGGTCGCCGAGTCCTTGGCCACGACGGGCTGCGACGGCGGTTCCTTCTGCACCGACGCCAGTGTCGGAACCAAGTGCTCGGGCACGACAAAGAAGTCCGGGCTCTCCCCGCCCGCCGGGTCTCGCGACTCGATCACGAGCGCACGATACCTCTTGTCCGTCCGAAGATCAGTGGCCTCAGCTACGTTCCACGCCGTTCGCCTTGGCGGCCTCGGCCCGTTCCCGCTCGGCCAGCTCGGCGTGCAGTTCACGCAACAGTTGCCGGTCGCGCTCGGACAGCTGCGGATCGTCGAGGTCCAGCTCAGGCAGCGAGGTCATGCCCGTGTCCAGGCCCGCGATCTTCCTGCCCTTCTCGGGGTCCTCGGCGATCGCGGCACGCAGCTGCGCCATTTCCTCCGGGCTCATCTCGGTGGTCTCGGCGACTCGGTTCTCCAATTGGGCCAGCTCCTCGGCGGAGAACGACTTCTTGTCGGGCTTCTCCGTCGAGCGTTCGGAGGGCTCGGCGGACTCGGCGGGCACTGGTTCGACCGGCGCCGACTCGCTGTGGGGCTCGATGTGACCGGCCTGCACCGTCGGCTCGGCGGTGTCCACCTGTTCCGGGGCCGGCAACGGGCTTCCCGCTCGGGCGGAAGGGACCTCCACGGACACGGGCTCCGGATCGGAGAATCGCGGCGGCTCCTCGATGGCATGGGACGGACGTCGCGCGAACTCCGCCTGCGCACGCGCCGCGCCCGCGGTGATCTTGCGGGACGACCGCGACGCGGAACCGTCCGCGGCGGGCCCGGGTTTGTCGGAAGCCAGCCACACCGGGGTGGCCGCGGCGAGCGCGGCCTCGTGGTACTCGGTGCGCTCGGCGTTCGGCCCGGTCACCTCCACGACCGCGCGGATGCCGCTTCGCCGCAGGGCGTCGTCCACCCGGAAGGCGACCGCGGGAGGATGCGCTTCGGGGCCGACCTCGATGAGAACCACTCGCTGGGGCAGCGGCCCGGGCACACTGCCCGCGGGGGTGTTACGCCACACCGCGTGCACCGAACGCAGGTCGGGCAGCACCTGCAAAGTTCGGTCCAGTGCTTTCACAATACCGGCCTCGGGATCGTTGTCGCTGGTGAAACGGTGGGTGTGGCCGGGGACGGACTCGCTGACCGCGAGTTGATCGGCCAGGGCCGTGTCCGACCGGCTCAACTCCAGTACGACGGCGAGCTCCCGCTGTTCACTGGGCCGAACCATGATCCGTCCGGCGATCAACGAGCCGACGACCAGTTCGGCGGCGTCGTCCGGGTGTGAACGAGCGACGAGTTCACGCGCCTCTGAGAGAGCACTGTCGTCGAGCCGGCCCGCCAGCGCCAGCAGGAGGTTGTGCAATCTCAGTGGCACCGCGAACCCGTCTTTGGGCAGGCCTTCGTGAACGTCCACCATCCCCGGTCTCCCTCCAGCCCGCTACCGAGCGAGCGTCATGCGGGTACAAGCCTGTGTTGACCGGCATCCACGGCGCCCACGCACACGAACCGGGAATTCGCGAGCGCCGCCTGATGGTAAGCGGGCAGCTCAATCTTTGTCGGCAGGACTTCGATGCTGGGCGACTCTTCGCCCAGAACCCGGAGGACCCGCTGTAACTCCCCAGTGAGGCGAGGCAGGCCCGACACGGCGGTGACCAACAGAATCCGCTTGGGTTCCCCCTCAGCGGTTTCCCGGTCATGCCGCCAGCTCTCTCGGACCTCTCCCACGTCCGGGCGCCCCCGCAACGTTGCGTGAATCACCACGGACACCGAATCGACGGTGCTCACCCAATCGGGTGTTCCCGTCGTGAATGTGTACCGGTTCTCGAACGAGGCGTCTACCCCGAGTGCGGAACTCACTTCGTGCCAATCGGCCCCGTGCGGAATAAGACCCGCGACCAGCAGGCGATACTCCGATTGGTCCAAATCAATCCTGTGCTTCAGCAAAGTCTTCGGCAGGGTGCGAGCCAGCGTGCCCATCGCACCCTCGCCGAGCCAGTCCCGGAACCGCCACAGCAACCGGTCGGGCAAACGCCCCGCCAGCCGCAGCAACAGCTCATGGCACGAGCTTTCGATGTCCGGGTCCATCACGCGACCTCCACGGTCAACTCCACCTCGACCGGCGCGCCCAGCGGCAGCTCGGCGACCCCGACCGCCGCCCGCGCGTGCGCGCCCGCGTCACCGAAGATCTCGCTCAGCACTTCGGAAGCGCCGTTGATGACTGCGGGCTGGCCGCCGAAGCCCTCACTGGACGCGACATAGCCGACGAGCTTCACGATCCGGACCACCGAGTCGATGCTCACGAGGTCGTGGACGGCGGCGAGCGCGTTCAACACAGCAGTACGCGCGTACTGCTTGGCCTCCTCTGGGCTGACCTCGGCACCGACCTTGCCGGTCGCGGCCAACTCACCGTCGACGAACGGCAACTGCCCGGAGGTGTAGACGTGCGAACCGGTGCGCACTGCGGGGACATAGGCCGCGACCGGAGCCGCGACGGCGGGCAGTTCGATACCGAGCTCCGTAAGCCTCGCGCTCCACTTCATGGCCGGCCCTTTCAGCTCTTCGGGCGCTTGAGATAGGCGACGTGCTGTTCACCACTCGGGTTGGGCAGCACCGTGACCAGTTCCCAGCCGTCCTCGCCCCACTGGTCGAGGATCTGCTTGGTGGCGTGGATCAACAGAGGAACCGTGGCGTATTCCCATTTCGTGTCGCTCATGCTGAAACACCCTAACCACTAACGTCTTCTCCTGTGGAAGGATGGCGCATCTTCGCGACGGCACTGCTGGCCGTTCCCGGAGTGATCGGAGTGTTGCTCGTCATGGCCAAGTCCAGGGAACGTACAGGGCGGTCCACCATCGTCGCGGTGACCGGACTGGTCGGCGTCACGGCACTGGCCGTGGTCTGCGTTCTCACGCTGACAGTGCTGCCCGGCGCAGCGGCCTGGGCACTCGCCGCCACCGTCGCCGTCATCGTGAGTGTGCTCGCATTGGCGAACTGAACATCCGGCGAAACTTGTGGATACTCTTCGAATCGTGACCCCCCTGCCTGGCTGGACCGATCAACTCGCACGAACCCGGTTGCATTTCGTCACCGGGAAAGGCGGCACCGGCAAGACGACCCTCGCCGCGTCCCTCGCCCTCGCACTGGCCCGGGGAGGTCGGCGCGTGCTGCTCGTGGAGGTCGAGGGGAGGCAGGGGTTCGCCCAGGTCTTCGACACCGAGCCACTGCCCTACGCCGAGCAGCGCATCGCCTCGGCCCCCGGCGGCGGCGAAGTGCGCGCCCTGCACATCGACGTCGAAGCCGCCCTGCTCGAGTACTTCGAGATGTTCTACAACCTCGGCTTCGCGGGGCGGACGCTGCGCAGGATGGGGGCTATCGAGTTCGCCACCACACTCGCGCCGGGGCTACGGGACGTCCTGCTCACCGGCAAGATCAAGGAATGCGTGGGTCGCACCGACTCCGACGGCAGGCACGTCTACGACGCCGTGGTGGTCGACGCTCCCCCCACCGGCCGGGTCGTGAAATTCCTCGACGTCACTAAGGCGCTGACCGACGTCGCGAAGACCGGACCCATCCGTGGACAGGCCGAAGGCGTGGTGCGCCTGCTGCACTCGGGTGACACGGCCGTACACCTGGTGACGCTGTTGGAGGAGATGCCGGTGCGGGAAACACTCGACGCCGTCGCGGAGCTCGACGGCGCGGATCTGCGTCCCGGCGCCGTTCTGGTGAACCGGGTGCGGCCGCCCCGGCTGCCCGAACGTCTGTTGACCCCGGCCGCGGACGGTCAGGTCGACGCGGAGACGATCCGCGCCGGACTCCTCTCGGCGGGGCTCGACCTGCCCGACTCCACCATCGACGCGTTGGTGGCCGAGACCGTCGAGCACGCCATCGGCATCGCGGCGGAGCAGCGCTCCGCCGAACAACTGGCCGAGACCGACCTGCCGACGCTACGGCTGACCGACCTCTCGGGAGGCGTGGACGTGGCGGGCCTGTACGAACTGGCCGACGCACTGGTGGAACAGGGGGTACGCCTGTGACTCCCGCACTCGACATCGACGGACTCTTGGACGACCCCGAGACGCGGGTAGTGGTCTGCTGCGGCTCCGGGGGCGTCGGCAAGACCACGACGGCGGCCGCGCTGGCCCTGCGGGCGGCCGAGCGGGGACGGCAAACCGTGGTCTTGACCATCGACCCGGCCCGCAGACTCGCCCAGGCGCTGGGCCTGCGCGAACTCGGCAATCACCCGAGAAAGGTGAACGTCGCCGGATTCGAGCCCGAGGGCGAACTGTGGGCCATGATGCTGGACATGCGGCGCACCTTCGACGACATGGTGCGCAGACACGCCGGTCCCGAACGCGCCGAGCAGCTGCTGTCCAACCCCTTCTACCAGACCATCTCCACGTCGTTCTCCGGCACGCAGGAGTACATGGCGATGGAGAAACTCGGGCAGCTCGTGGCCACCGGCGAATGGGACCTCATCATCGTGGACACCCCGCCAAGCCGTTCGGCGTTGGACTTCCTCGACGCGCCGAACCGGTTGTCCGCCGCCCTCGACGGTCGCATGATCCGCCTGCTGACCAGCCCCGCACGGGCCGGCAGCTGGGGCCTGCGCAAGGTCGTCAGCGCGGGGTTCTCGATGTTTTCCAAGGCCGTGTCCACCATCCTGGGCGGCCAGTTGCTCGCCGACGCTTCGGCGTTCATGCAGGCGTTCGACTCGACGTTCGGCGGTTTCCGGGAGCGCGCGGGCAAGACCGCGGAACTGCTGCGCTCGAAGGGCACGGCGTTCCTCGTGGTCGCCGCCCCCGAACCCGACGCGCTCCGAGAGGCCAGTTACTTCGTCGAACGGCTGTCGACCGAGTCGATGCCGCTGGCCGGACTCATCGCCAACAGGACCCATCCCGTGCTCGCGGACCTGTCGGCCATCGACGCCCTCGCCGCGGCGGAGGCACTGGAACGCCGTGGCGACAGTGCCCCGCTCGCATCGGCGGTGCTGCGCCTGCATGCCGACCGGGTGGAGATCTCGAAACGGGAAGAACGCCTGCTCGCGCGGTTCACCAAGGCGCACCCGCACGTCGCCGTGACCACGGTGCCCGCCTTGCCGAGCGATGTCCACGACATCAGTGGTCTACGCGATGTCGGTGATCGCATGTCGGGCGAGTGACCCCGCCGAGCGGTGCGTCGATCAGGAGTCGATCACGACACGCGTTGCGCCGGCTCGTGCTCCCGTTTGGCCGATTCGAGCAGATCACGCCAGCTCGACACCTCCGGCCGCCTACGAAGCAACGCGCGGCGCTCGCGTTCGGTCATCCCGCCCCAGACGCCGAAATCGATGCGGTTGTCCAACGCCTCGGCCAGACATTCAGTGCGTACCGGACAACCCATGCACACCAGCTTGGCCCTGTTCTGTTCGGCTCCTCGCACGAACAGGCCGTCCGGATCGGTGTCCCGGCAAGACGCATGAATGCGCCAATCCGAGTAGCCGTACCTCATACCCCCAGCTCCTACCTTGTTACGACCGGCAGGCGGAAAGGCGGCGATGCGTGCGACGTGCCCCCGCGTGCAGGTCCTTCTGTACTCACGTCCCTCCGACGATGCCTCCCCTGGCATCGTTCCCGTGAGTCGTTGACGGACTGTAGGGGTTGCCGGTTCCCTCGCCAACCCCCACAAGGTCATTTGTTATCAGATGGGTTCTCGGCTCAAGGGAACGGCCCACCACGATCACACCTCACTATGCGTAGGCTGAGTGTGTGAGCATCCGGAGCGGTCTGTTCAAGCTACTGGGTCTGTGCCTGCTCGCGGGGGTCCTTGTCGCCGGGATTCTGTTTCCCGTCGCCGGTGCCGCGGGCGTGGTCTCCAATCAGGCCAGTGACACGGTGGATTCGATGTCGTCCGATCTTGCCGATGAACCACCTCCACTAATCACGACCCTGACCGACAGGGAAGGCAAACCGATCGCCACCCTGTACGACCAGTACCGCGTCCCCACGGCTCCGGACGAGATCTCCGAGGCCATGAAGTGGGCGATGATCTCGGTGGAGGACCGCCGCTTCTACGATCATCACGGCGTCGACTGGAAAGGCACGCTCCGCGCCGTCATCAGTAACACATCCGGGGGCGACACCCAGGGCGCGTCCACTCTGACGCAACAGTATGTGAAAAATTATTTGATCAATGTCACTTATCGAGGTGACTCGCTGGGTCAGCAGAAGGCCCAGGAAGTGTCGATGGCCCGGAAACTCAAGGAAGCCCAGATCGCCATTCAACTGGAGACGAAGATGACGAAGGAGGAAATCCTCACCGGATACCTCAACGTCGTCGAGTTCTCCCGGCAAATTTACGGTGTCGGCGCGGCCGCTCGTGCTTATTTCGACACCGAGGCTTCGAAACTCACAGTGCCCCAGGCCGCTCTGCTCGCCGGCATGGTGAACAACCCCGCCGTGCTGGACCCCTGGAACAACCCGGAGGGCGCGAAGAAGCGGCGCAACTTCGTGCTCGACAAGATGGTCGAGAACCGCAAACTGTCCCCTGAGGACGCCGAGCGGATCAAGGAGGAGCCGCTGGGCGTGGTGCCCGGTGGCCCGAAGAAGCCCGCGTCCACCTGCATCAGCGCAGAGCCGCAGTACGGCTTCTTCTGCCAGTACGTCGAGGACTATCTGATCGACCTCGGCATGGACAAGGACGACCTCTACACGGGCGGCTACACCATCCGCACGACGATGGACTCCAAGGCCACCGAGGTGGCCAAGCAGGCCGCCGAGGACGAGGTCGACAAGACCGAACCCAACGTCGCCAACACGTTGTCCCTGGTGAAGCCGGGCAAGGAGCGACACGAGGTGGTCGCGCTCGTCGCCAACAGGGACTACGGCACGGATAAGGACGCCGGTCAAGCCTCCCAGGGTCTGCCGTACGAGGTCTTCAACGTCACGGGCGCCGGTTCCAGCTACAAGATCTTCACCGCGGCCGCTGCTTTGGAACAACGCAAGTACGGCATCTTCGACACGGTTCCGGCGCCGAACTTCCACGTCTCCCCGGTGTTCAACTGGGGTGGCGAGCACTGCCCCACACGTCCCTCGGGCATCCGCACCTATTGCGTCAAGAACGCCAGCGACGGCGCGGACACCTCGATGTCGTTGCAGGACGCTCTGGCGAGGTCACCCAACACCACGTTCGTCATCCTCGAAGAGGAAGTGGGCATGGGCCCGATTGTCGACATGGCCGAGAAGTTGGGGCTACGCAAGACGATGTCGACGCGATTCGCCGACGGACGGGCTCCGGACCCCGAGCACGAGAAGACGGAATACAGCATGACCCAGAAGGAATATCTGGGACCGAACGAGCTGGCACCGCAGGGCCGAGGCTTCTTCACCCTGGGCGCCAGCCCCGTCAGTGGTCTGGAGATGGCCAACGTCGCCGCGACGATCATGAGCGGTGGTGTGTGGTGTCCGCCCACGCCGATCCTGGAGGTCGTCAACCGGGGTGGTAACGAGTTCCCCGTCAAGGACCAGCCCTGTGAACAGGTGATCCCGGAGAGCGTGGCGAACACGCTCGCCGTCGGGTTGAGCAAGGACATCGACCCCGGTGGCACGGCGCACGCCGCCGCCTCCTCGGCGGGCTGGGAACGCCCGATGATCGGTAAGACCGGAACGACGCAGTTCCAGGGTTCGGCCACGTTCATCGGCGCGACCCCGCAGCTCGCCGGAGCGGCGATGATCTTCCGGCCGGATCTTCCGCACGGCGGGCTGGTCGACGGCGGGCCCGGCAACGTCCATGCGACCAGTTACGGGAACAGCAACATGTTCGGCGGCAAGACGCCGGCACGTACCTGGTTCCGCGCGATGAAGCCGATCATGGAGGGCCTGCCCGTCGAGCCGCTACCGGAACCCGATCCGCAGTACGCGAACATTCGGTGACACACTCGACTGGTGCCCGGCTCCACGACATGTGGGACCGGGCACCGGTATGTGACCAGAGACACACTGGGCCATTCAGGTATTTTTTGCTTGTCGAGTGGTGCTAAAGCGCTCGCAACCCTTACGGGGCACAGCGAATCGCGCATCATAACGCGTACGCTCGGTAACACACGTCGCCTCAAGGATGATGATGAAACGCCTCGTGACGGGGGCGGCAGCACTGGCCGCCGCGACTCTCGGTTACGCCGTCGGCATCGAACGACGGCACTGGACTCTGCGCACAGCGGAGTTGCCCGTGCTCACCGACGGCTCCCGTCCCATCCGCGTGCTGCACGTATCCGATCTCCACATGTTGCCGGGCCAAGAATCCAAGCAGCGCTGGGTCGCCGAGCTCGACCGCCTCGAACCCGACCTCGTCGTCAACACCGGGGACAACCTCGCACACCCGCAGGCGGTCCCCGCCGTCCTTCGGGCTCTCGGACCGCTTCTGAACCGGCCGGGCGTGTTCGTGTTCGGCAGCAACGACTACTACGCGCCGAAGCCGAAGAACCCGGCGCGCTACCTCATGCCGAACGGCCGGAAGAAGCGCATCCACGGCACCCGCCTGCCGTGGCGCGACCTGCGTGCGGCGTTCATCGAGCACGGTTGGCAGGACCTCACTCACGTTCGTCGCACGCTCACCGTGTCGGGACAGCACGTGTTCACCGCTGGCGTGGACGATCCACACCTGCACCGCGACCGCTACACCGACATCATGGGCACACCCGACCGGAAGGCCGCTCTGCGACTCGGGGTGACGCACTCGCCGGAACCGCGGGTACTCGACTCCTTCGCCGCCGACGGCTACGACCTCGTGCTCGCGGGCCACACGCACGGCGGACAGCTGCGGGTGCCGGGCATCGGCGCGCTGGTCACCAACTGCGAACTCGACAGGTCCCGGGCGCGCGGGGCCTCACGTTGGGGTGCGGACATGTGGCTGCACGTCTCGGCGGGACTCGGCACCTCCCCGTACGCGCCCGCCCGGTTCGCCTGCCCGCCGGAGGCGAGCCTGTTGACGCTGCTCCCGAGGGAGGCTCGGGTTTCCAGGGCGCAAAACCTAGCCCGCCGTCAAGCCGCCAGCAACGTCCGCTAAACTAGGTCTCGACCCGCTGGGAACACAGCAGAAGACATCGGGGTGTGGCGCAGCTTGGTAGCGTGCCTCGTTCGGGTCGAGGAGGTCGTGGGTTCAAATCCCGCCACCCCGACGTAGGAAGGCCCCGCTCGGGAAACCGGGCGGGGCCTTCCTGTTTCCGTTTCCTACTTGTCCTCACGTTCGCCGTTCATCAGCGCACGGCTACCGTCTCCACCCAACATTCGCTGACCTCGCCCTGCCCCCCGCGCACCCACATCCACGCCGAGCGGGCCGCGCTCGCCAACTGCGGGTCCATGTCGTCGGTCTCGTCCAGCGCTTCGGCCAGCTCGGTCTCTATGGTCCGGGCCAATCCCCGATAGTCGTCTCCCGTGTAGTAGCGCGCTTTCGAGCGGACCTCGCGGAATCCCGCGCGCCGCACCCAGTCGTCCACGTGTCTGCCCGCGAAGGGGTCACCGCCTCGGCGTCGTCGCAGCATGCTCCACCCGCGTAGGGCCGCGTCGACGTTGGCGGTCTTGGGTTTCACCCTGGTGCGGCTCCAGTCCGGTGTCGACAGCGCGAGCGCCCCTTCCGGTCTCAGCACCCTGGCGAACTCGGCGAGCACGGGTATCGGATCGGGTTCGCGATCCAGCAGTCCGTGGGCATAGACCAGGTCGACGCTTCCCGAGCGCACCGGCAGAGCTCGCACGCCGCAGGCGACGAAGTCGACCGAGGACACAGCTGCCAGCTCACTCGCGCGTCGCGCGTGCCGCAGCCCGTCGACATCGGTGTCGAGCCCGACGACGTGGACGGGGTGAGCCGCCGTACCCAGGCTCGCGGTGCTTCGTGCGCCACCGCGGTCCTCCTGCCGAACACAACCGACATGGAGCACCCGCATCCCCGGCCGCAACAGCGGCAGCACGAAACCCGCGTGACCCTCCAACACGCTGTCAACCCTACGGACCTGGCAGGATCACCGGGGTGAACACACAACATCCGAGCCCCCGAGTTCCCGAGACGTTGTTCGGCGAGCCCGAACTGGAGGCCCGTTGGCGGGCCCGGTTCAGCGCGGCCCGGGTGTCGCTGCCGGACTGGGCACTCGACGCGCCTCACGCCCGCCTGTACGTGTCCAACGCCGGCGGGGTGTGGGAGATCTACGCCTGGGACCAGGCGACCGACACGCACCGCCAGATCACCGACCGGCCCAACGGCACCCTGCACGGCACGTTGTCACCGGACGGCGCGTGGATCTGGTGGTTCAACGACACCGACGGCGACGAGTTCGGCACGTGGGTGCGTGAACCGTTCGGTGGTGGCGCGAAGCCCGAACCCGCGCTGCCCGACGTGCCCGCGGGCTACCCGGCCGGGCTGGAGATCGGGCACAGGCTGGTGGCGGTGGGCGTGTCCACCGACGACGGCAGCGCTTTGTACACGCACCGTGACGGGCGGACCGAGCTGTTCTACAGCAACGAGAACGACGCCGAGGTGGCCGCGTTGTCGCGTGACGAGCGGCTGCTCGCGATCGGGCACTCCGAACACGGGGATTCCAGGCACCCGGCGCTGCGCGTGCTGCGAAGCGACGGGTTCGACGTCGTGGCGGAGAAGTGGGACGGCGAGGGCAAGGGCCTGGCCGCGCTGGCGTTCTCGCCTCGCAAGGGCGATCCGCGGCTGCTGGTACAACACGAACGACGGGACAGGGAAGAACTGCTGGTCTGGGACGTCGAGGCCGACACCGAGACCGAACTCGACATCGACCTGCCCGGTGAACTCATCGGCGACTGGTACCCCGACGGCGAGGCCCTGCTGATCCTCCAGTTCGACAAGGGCCGCAGCAAGCTGTACCGGTACGAGCTCGCGACGGGGACGTTGACCTCGCTCGACACCCCGCCTGGTCGGATCGGTGGCGCGGGCGCCAGGCCCGACGGCACCGTCGAGTACACGTGGTCCAACGCGGCCGAACCGCCGCTCGTACGTGTTCGCGAACCCGGTGGCGAGGACCGGGTGCTGATCACCCCGCCCGGCGAGCGTGCTCCCGGGTCCCGCCCAGTCACCGACGTGTTCGTGGACGGCCCCGGCGGCCGGGTACACGCGCTGGTGTCCACTCCCGAGAACAAGGACCGGCCTTTGCCGACGGTGTTCCTGCTGCACGGGGGCCCGCACTCGGCCGACGAGGACCGTTTCTCGGCTTACCGGGCGGTGTGGGTGGATGCCGGTTTCGCCGTGATCGAGGTGAACTACCGGGGATCCACCGGATACGGCTCGGCGTGGCGGGACGCCATCGAGGGCAGGCCCGGCCTGGCCGAGCTGGAGGACGTGGCGGCCGTGCACGACTGGGCCGTGTCCTCCGGGCTCGCCGATCCCGACAAGTGCGTGGCCGCCGGCGCGTCGTGGGGTGGTTACCTGACGCTGCTCGCGCTGGGCACGCAACCGGACCGGTGGGCAGCGGGAGTCGCCGGGGTCCCGGTGGCCGACTATGTCGCCGCCTACGCCGACGAGATGGAACAGCTACGAGCGTTCGACCGGGCCCTGTTCGGCGGCTCGCCCTCCGAAGTCCCCGATGTGTACGAACGGTGCTCGCCGATCACCTATGTCGACGAGGTGAGGGCGCCGGTGCTCGTCCTGGCCGGGGACAACGACCCGCGTTGCCCGATCCGGCAGATCGAGAACTATCTCGACCGGCTGGCCGCACGCGGTATGGACTACGAGTTCTACCGCTACGACGCCGGCCACGGCTCATTGGTGGTCGCCGAGACCATCAAGCAGGTCGCCATCGAGGTGCACTTCGCTCAGCGGGCACTCGGGCTCGTCTAGCAACGGCCGAAAGCCGCGCACGAAAAAGGGCCACCTGCCGCGTGTTCCTCCAGCGGTAGGTGGCCCTCGCGTCTTTCGATCAAGCCTTCTGGGCCTGCCACATCCAATGCTGCTTCTCCATCTCCTGGGTGATCTCGATCAACAGGTCCTGGGTGACGAGGTCGCTTTTGTCGGTCTCGTCGATGCACACCCTCAGTCGCTGGATCAGCCGGCCGAGGGTATCGACGATCTTGTCGACGGTCAGGTCAGTGCTCTGCCAGCTCTCCGGATACTCGGGCAGGCCTGAGTTCTCCGTCACCGTCTTGGCCTTGCCGTTCGGCGACACCCCAATGGCGCTCGCCCTTTCAGCCACGTCGTCGACGAAACCGCGGGCCGCCGAGACCAGTTCGTCGAGTTGAAGGTGGACACTGCGGAAGTTCCTACCCACGACGTTCCAGTGTGCCTGCTTGGCGATCAAACTGAGATCGATGAGGTCGACAAGGGTCGACTGCAGGACGCTCGCCGTCACCTCTTTGTCGCTCTCCTTGAGCGGGCCCTTGAGTGGCGAGTTCGCCATCGTGCTGTCCTCCCTGCGTTCTTCGGATACGTCGGACCGACGTCCATCACGCAGGGGTTACCCGTCAGCGCGAAGCCGGAAACTCGGCCGAGGCCTGTGCGAGACCGAACTCGGCGACCTGGCGGCCGATGAGGCGCAGGTTGTTGGCGACTTTCTCGTCCGACGCGCCGCCGGAGGAATCGAACTTGACCTCGGCGCTGTTCACCGCCCCACCCATGGGTGTGGGCCAGCCGCGAAGCGCGTGGGCGACCGTGCGCATCTGGTCGAGGGTCGTGACGGCCGCTTGCCATCCGTGTGCCACGGCGATCAGGCCGACCGCCCGCCCGTGCAGGTAGGGGCGCGTGTCTTCGCGCAGGTCCTCGACGTAGTCGAGGGCGTTCTTGACGAGTCCCGTGACGGTGCCGTGGTAACCGGGTGAAACGATGATTACACCGTCCGCTTCGCGGATCGCCTCCACCAGCCGGACGGCTTCGGCCGTGCGCTCCTCGACACCGGCGTCGTAGAACGGCAGCACCAGTTGCTGTCCTGTCACGGCGGTGGTGGTCGCCCCGGCCTCCTCCGCGCCCGCGAGGGCGGTACGCAGGGCTCGCTCCGACTGCGAACCGTCACGAAGGGAGCCACCGAGACCGAGAACTTTGATCGCACGTGTCGCTGTCACCCCCTCGAGGCTAGACGTTCGACTTAGGTGGAGGGCCAGCCTCGAAAGAAGGAACTGCGTCACATCTGGCCACACCGACCTACTGGAAAGTAGCCTTTGGGTGTCATCGGTGACGGGAGGAACACGTGACGATACCGGCTCAAATCCGCGTCCAAGCCGCGGCCGCGCAACTGCTCTACTCGCTGCCCCGCCCCCTGCGCCGCCTGGTGGCGGGCAAACCCGTGCGCCTCGACGGGCAGGAACTCGCACTCGACGCCCAGCTCCTGCTACGCCTTCAACAACTGTCGGGCGCGGGCCTGGTCAGCGGCACCGTGGAACACTCCCGAGCCTCCCTCGACGTCTCACGTCACCTGGTGAGCGGCAAGCCCATCCAGCCGGTCCTCACCCGAGAAGTACCCATCCCGAGTGAGAACGGCGAAGTACCCGCCACGCTCTACACGCCCGAGGGTCTGTCGCCCGGTTCCGGGATGCTGGTCTTCTACCACGGCGGCGGCTGGGTGGTCGGAAGCCGGCGAAGTCACGACAACACTGCCCGATTCCTCGCCAAGCACGCGGGAGTGCGGGTGCTGTCGGTGGAATATCGACTCGCGCCGGAACACCCGTTCCCGGCCGCGCAGGAGGACGCGCTCTCGGCGTTCGACTTCGCGTACAAGAAGGCGGAGGATTTCGGTGCCGACCCCCGGCGCGTGGCCGTGGGAGGTGACAGCGCGGGCGGTAACCTCGCCGCCGCCACCGCGCAGGTCACCACTCAGCGCGGCGGCCCGGCTCCCGCGTTCCAGTTGCTGCTGTACCCGGCCGTGGACGCCACCGAACGGCGCCGCTCCCGCGAACTGTTCTCCGACGGGTTCTTCCTCACCGACGAGCACATGACGTGGTTCATCGACCACTACGCACCCGAGGGCGTGGACCGCGCCGACCCGCGATTGTCGCCTCTGCTGACCGAGGACGTGTCGGGGCTGCCGCCCGCCTACATCGCCACAGCCGGGTTTGACCCACTACGCGACGAGGGCGAGGCGTATGCGGCCAAGCTCGCCGACGCGGGCGTTCCCGTGGCCCTGAGCAGACAGTCCGACTTGATCCACGGATACGCGAACTTCCTCGGCATCGGCAAACGGTTCCGCGAGGCGTTGGCCGAAGCCGCGGGCGCACTCCGGGTGGGCCTGAGCGGGGCCGCCTCGGCAAAGGACTGACGCGCGATCTGAAAGACGGGAGGAGCGGAATCCGACGCGGGGCCGGATTCCGCTTCCCCCTCTTTCTCCGTGAGTGGACGTTCGCACCCGAACGTCCAGGGAGAGGGTTCTTACCACACGAACGAATCCCGGTCCACCGGTCGCACAAGCCGCTTGTGCAGTCAGGTTGTGCAGTCAGGTTCTGTCGCACCGCCCGAGACTTGAAGACCCGCCGACGGGTTCCCCGGCAGGATCGAACCGTCGGCTCCACTGACCGGCGTCGTACGACGAGTCGCCGCGGAAGCCGTCGAAAAGATCACGTGATGTACGGCCACCCGGTCACGTCGGGACTTCCTCGTCGTCCCCCTGGCAGGTCGGGCACAGTCCCCAGAAGACGACCTCCGCCTCGTCGACGTCGAAGCCGGCGTCATGGGACGGTTCAAGGCACGGCGCGGCGCCGTGGACACAGTCGACGTCCTCGGCATGACCACACCGGCGACACACGAGGTGGTGGTGGTTGTCTCCCGCCCGAGTCTCGAAGCGCGCCGGATGACCGGCCGGTTCGATCCTTCTCACCAGATTCGCGTTCGTACAGGCACCGAGCACGTCGTAGACGGCCTGGGTGGACACCGATCCGAGTACGTCCCGCACTCCGGCCGCCACCTGTTCGGCCGTGGCATGAGGGTGCTCGGCGAGCCATTCGAGAACAGCCACACGCGGCGCGGTGACCCTCAGTCCGGCCGCTTTGAGCTGATCCCTGGCAGGACTTCGCTGATCAGAGGCGACAGAACTCACCGCGCCGACCTTTCTGGAGCTAGCCAAGGTATCACCGTGAGTTTCTTATCCATCACAGAGAAAAACAGTTGTACGCTCGTGCCACAATGCGGTTTCGTCGACATGTGTCCCTCCAGCCCTACTTACAGCTGCTGCGCATCCCCGCACTTCCCACCTCGCTACTGCTCCTGCTGCTCAGCCGTGTCCCCATCATCGCCTCGGGCATCACCCTGACCCTGCACGTGGTCAGCGAACTCGGACGCGGCTACGGCGCAGCCGGACTCGCCGGAACCGCCACCATGCTCGGCACGGCCCTGGGCGCGCCCGTACTTGGACGCATGATCGACCATCACGGACTGCGACCTGTTGTCGCCCTCTGCGGAGTCGCCTCGTGCGGGTACTGGTTGAGCACTCCACACCTGTCCTACGAGGTACTACTCCTGGCCGCTTTGCCCGCCGGGGCGCTGGTGACTCCCGCAGGCTCCATCTCCCGCCAGGTTATCGCCGCCCTCGTGCCCGCCGACCACCGGCGCGTGGCATTCTCCCTGGACCAAGTCGGGATCGAGCTGGCATACATGGGCGGTCCGATCCTGGCGATCCTGGTGAGCACGCAATATTCCACCTCCGCCGCCCTGACCGGCATCGGCGTGGTGAACGGAGTGCTCGCGCTCGCCCTCTGGTACCGCAACCCGCCCGTGCGGTCGACGGAGGAGAGCACGGTACCGACGCAACGCCCCGAAGCACGGTCCTGGGTGACCGGACGCTTCATCGCCGCGCTGTCGGTGGCGATGGGAGCCACCTTCGTGCTCATCGGCGTGGAACTGGCGACCATCGCGTCTCTGCGCGCCTCCGGCGACGTGACCTGGACCGGCGTCGTGATCGCCGTCATGGGCGTGGCGTCCCTCATCGGCGGGCTGATCTACGGTGCCACCCGCCGCTCACTGTCCCAGCTCGCCCTGATGACGCTACTGACGCTGCTCACCCTGCCCGTCGGGCTCGCGACCCAGACATGGTGGCTCCTCGCGCTGGCGGTGATCCCCCTGAACACACTGTGCGCGCCGACGCTGGCGGCTACGGCCGAGACCGTCATCGGCGCCGTTCCCCACACCGTCCGAGGCTTCGCCATGGGGCTGCAGGACTCGGCCACTCGACTCGGGTTCGCGCTCGGCAGCCCCTTCGTCGGATTCGTGCTCGACCGAGCCGAACCCGGCTGGGGTTTCGTGGCCGCCGCCGTGGGCGGTCTCGGCTTCGCCGCCGTCGGCGCCGCCCTGTCGCTGGGAGGACGGAGACGGAAAAGCCACCGAACAACACCGACCTCACCCGCGACCACGGGCTAGAAACACGCCTGGCGAAGCTCGTCCAAGCGGTTCAGGTTGTTCTCCAACCAAGCGGAGAAGTTGCTCAGGTGATCGAGCTTGTTCCGCTCCAGCTCCAGGTAACCGTTGGCGATGTCGAACAGCGTTTCCTGAACGCTCTGATCGGCCACCCGCTGACCGAGATCCTGTAGCTGCTGGGCCTTCTCCTCGGCACCGGCGGCCACCGCCTCGGGGTCCACGTTGACGTTCAGATCGATGATCTGCAACGCGTCAGCGCACACCGCCGCCTTGTCACCGGTGTTCTGGACCCCTTCGATGGCCGAAGTCACTTCGTCACAGCCCGACAACGCGAGCCCTGACAGCACTACGGCAGCACACAGCCCACGAACACCCGATCTCCGCATGATCATGACATTACCGGCAGATGTGATACGCGCGGTAGCACCGAGAGGCGATTTCGACACGGAGCGAGAGCAAACGCTGTGCGCGTGGCGACACTCCGGTCCCCGCGAACGCACAGCGCGACTCGGCTCGAAGATCTCGGTCAGGCCGCCACGGGCGGTCAGGCGGACCGGGCGACCAGCTCGGCGATCTGCACGGTGTTGAGGGCGGCACCCTTACGCAGGTTGTCACCGGCGACGAACAACGCCAGTCCACGACCGTCGTCGACACCGGGGTCGCGACGGATCCGGCCGACATAGCTCGGGTCGTTCCCCGCGGCCTCCAACGGCGTGGGGATGTCCGACAGCCGCACACCCGGCGCCGTCGACAGCAGGCGGGTGGCCTCCTCAACCGACAGCGGCCGCTCGAACTCGGCGCTGATCGACAGCGCGTGCCCGGTGAACACCGGCACCCGCACGCAGGTTCCGGAAACCCTCAGCTCCGGGATGTCGAGGATCTTGCGACTCTCGTTGCGGAGCTTCTGCTCCTCGTCGGTCTCCAGCGAACCGTCGTCCACCACAGAACCGGCCATCGGCAGCACGTTAAACGCGATCGGCCGCGCGTACTTGGCGGGCTCGCCCAACTCGACCGCCGACCCGTCGTGCGTGAGCTCGGTGGCGCGCTCGCCCGCGGTCCGCACCTGCGCGGCCAGCTCCTCCACACCGGCCAGGCCACTGCCGGACACCGCCTGGTAGGTGCTGGCGACCAGCCGCACCAGACCCGCGGCCTCGTGCAGCGGCTTGAGCACCGGCATCGCGGCCATGGTCGTGCAGTTGGGGTTGGCGATGATCCCCTTGCGGGCGTCCTTGATCGCCTCCGGGTTGACCTCGCTCACCACCAGGGGCACGTCGGGGTCCAACCGCCACGCCGACGAGTTGTCGATCACGGTGACACCCGCTTCGGCGAACCGGGGAGCCTGCGCCTTCGACGTCGCCCCACCGGCAGAGAAGAGCGCGATGTCCAAACCGGACGGATCTGCCGTGGCGGCGTCCTCGACGACGATGTCCTCGCCCTGCCAGGGCAGGGTGCTACCCGCCGACCGCGAGGAGGCGAAGTAACGCATCTGCGCCACGGGGAAGTTCCGTTCGGCGAGCAGCTTTCGGATCACGGCGCCCACCTGTCCGGTGGCACCGACGATGCCTACCCGCACGCCGGCGTTGTCCGTTGCCATCAGCGACCACTCCCCGCGTAGACGACGGCTTCCTCGTCGCCGCCGAGCTCGAATGCCTCATGGATCGCGCGCACGGCTTCGTCGACCTGCGCGTCCCGAATCAACACCGAGATACGGATCTCGGACGTGTTGATGATCTCGATGTTGACCCCGGCCTCGGCCAGCGCCTCACAGAACGACGCCGTCACACCCGGGTGCGACCGCATACCCGCGCCGACGAGCGAGACCTTACCCACGTGGTCGTCGTAGAGCACCGCCGAGAAACCGAGCTCCGACTTGATCTTCTCCAGCTCGCTCACGGCCCTGGGACCGTTGGCCTTGGACAGGGTGAAGGTGATGTCGGTACGCCCCGCCGTGTCGGAGATGTTCTGCAACACCATGTCGATGTCGATCTCCGCGTTGGCCACGGTGCGGAAGATGCGGGCCGCGGCGCCGGTGTGGTCGGGTACACCGGTGATGGTGATCTTCGCCTCCGACCTGTCGTGAGCGACACCGGTGATCAACGCTTGTTCCACGGGGATCTCCTCAATCGAGCCGGTCACGGTGGTGCCCGGCTGGTCACTGTAGGAAGAGCGGACTCGGATCGGCACCCCGTACCGGCGGGCGTACTCCACCGACCTCAGGTGAAGGATCTTGGACCCACTCGCGGCGAGTTCCAGCATCTCCTCGTACGGGATCGTGTCCAGCTTGCGGGCGTCGGACACGATGCGCGGGTCCGCCGTGTACACGCCGTCCACATCGGAGTAGATCTCGCAGACATCGGCGTTCAGCGCCGCCGCCACCGCCACGGCCGTCGTGTCGGACCCGCCCCGGCCGAGCGTGGTGATGTCCTTGGTGTCCTGGGAGACACCCTGAAACCCGGCCACGAGCGCGATGTAGCCCTGTTCCAGCGCCTCAGTCACCCGGGACGGTGTGACGTTGATGATGCGCGCGTTGCCGTGCACCGACGTGGTCACCACTCCGGCCTGCGATCCGGTGAACGACCACGCCTCGGCCCCTTGCGCGGAGATCGCCATCGCCACGAGTGCGTTGGAGATGCGTTCCCCGGCCGTGAGGAGCATGTCCATCTCCCGCTCGGGAGGGACGGGGTTGACCTGCTGGGCGAGGTCGAGCAACTCGTCGGTGGTGTCACCCATCGCGGAGCACACGACCACGACATCGTTGCCTGCTTTTTTCGTGGCGACGATCCGCTCGGCCACGCGCTTGATCCGGTCTGCGCTCTCCAGTGACGAACCACCGTATTTTTGGACTACGAGGGCCACTGCCTCGTTCCTCCTCGAATGCCGCGCCTATCGTCGATCCGGTCTCGACGTCGGCGCGTGCGGATCGCTTCGGGCGTCAAGGATACCGACTTGCCACGGTGCGAATACCCAACTCTGTGGCAGCAACCACTCTCATACCTGCATTTTCTCGCGACGAAAGGAATACTCGAGACACGATGAAAGACAAGAAGGCCGAGACAAGCATTCCCATCCATGACCTGCTCGCCCGCCGGTGGAGTCCGCGGGCTCTCGACCCCGAGGCGGAGGTGAGCACCGACCAGCTTCGCGCCCTGCTCGAAGCGGCGCGGTGGGCGCCGTCGTGCGGCAACACACAGCCCACCCGTTACCTCGTGGGCCGCCGCGGGGACGAGACGTACAAGCGCATCCTGAGCACCCTGACGGAGAGCAACCAGGCGTGGGCACACCGTGCCGGCGCGTTGCTCGTGGGCTGCGCCGTGACTCGCAACGAGAAGGGCGCCGTGCCGATGGCCGAGTACGGTGTCGGCCTCGCGACCGAGAACCTCGTGTTGCAGGCCGTCGCCGAAGGACTCGCGGCACGGCAGATGACCGGGTTCGACCCCGACGCGGCGCACAGCGAATTCTCCCTGCCCGACGAGGTGCGTCCGGTCGTGGTGATCGCCGTGGGCGTGGCCACCGACGCCTCGATCTTCACCGACGAACAGGACATCGCCCGGGAGGGCGCGCCACGCGAACGCATTGCGCTGTCCGACATCGCCTTCACCGACGAGTGGGGCAACTCAACCTTCCCCGCGTGACCCCACGGTCGCCGCACCGGGAAGCGGGCTCGCCTCGACACACTCGACACGCTCGACACGATTGCGCTCAGCGTTCGGAGTCCTCGCCACCCACGGCCCGGACGATACGCACGGCGATCGACGAGGCCACCAACCAGAAGATCGCGGCGATGCCGTAGTTGAGCAGCACTTCCAGCTGCGGGTCCGCGGGCAGGAACAGGTCCTCGAACCCGATCACCGCGACGTCGGCGGCGTCGGACACGAACGACACGATGCCGTTGTCGGGATTGCCCGCACCCACCACGAAGATCACGTGCAGCACCAGGACGGCGGAGAGCACGAGCCCGGTCCAACGCACCACGCCCGTGAGCACACGAACCGTCTTGACGCGCATGGCCCGCCGATCGGCACGACGCGATCGACGCGACGGTTTTCCCGCCCTCCCGTCCACTGTGACGCGAGTCTCGACGGGCACATTCGACCGTGGCCGCTCGCGTGAGCCGTCGTCAGCGTGATGTGCACCCATACGCAGCAGTTTCGCACGAAAGGAACCGCGACGGCTACGCATCGGTAACCCCCGCTGACCCTCCCGTGAATAACAGTTCGGCCACGACCCACTGCTTGCGCGGGTTCGTCCGAAGGTTAAGCTGGCGCCGTGGCGTTCGCGCTCCTTCTCCTTCGCTGCCGCGACGGGGCCTGACTTCTCGACCGGCTCCCCGTCGCGGGGATCTCTGGTGTTCTCGTACTCGCCATAACGCCGGTCAGCACAGGTTTCACCGACTTTCTCGACAGGCCGAAGAGATCTGTCGGAAATCCCTTTTTGAAGGAGCGATCACCAGACCATGAGCACGTCCGAGCCCACCGCGAGGCAGGTAAGCCGGATCCGCACACCGTCCCGCCCCGCCCCCGCCGACCAGCCGTCCTGGAACCCCCAACGCGGCAGCTCCATGCCGTTCCACCGGTACCGCCCCTGGCACCGCCTGGTCGAGGACATCACGCTGCCCGACCGCACCTGGCCGGACAAGCGCATCGAACGGGCCCCGCTGTGGTGCGCGGTCGACCTCCGCGACGGGAACCAGGCCCTGATCGACCCCATGTCGCCCGCGCGTAAGCGCAAGTTCTTCGACCTGCTGGTACGCATGGGCTTCAAGGAGATCGAGGTCGGTTTCCCCGCCGCGAGCCAGACTGACTTCGACTTCGTCCGCGAGATCATCGAAGACGACGCCATTCCCGAGGACGTACGCATCCAGGTACTGGTGCAGTGCCGCCCGGAGCTGATCGAGCGCACGTTCGAGGCGCTGGAAGGCGCGCCGCGCGCCATCGTGCACATCTACAACTCGACCTCGATCCTCCAGCGGCGCGTGGTGTTCCGCGAGGAACGCGAAGGCATCAAGAAGATCGCCACACAGGGCGCCGAACTCGTGCAGGAGTACGCATCGAAGTACTCCGACACGGATTTCCGTTTCCAGTACTCGCCCGAGTCGTACACCGGCACCGAACTGTCCTACGCGGCCGAGGTCTGCAACGCGGTCACCGAGATCTGGCAGCCCACACTGGAGAACCCGGCGATCGTGAACCTCCCCGCGACCGTCGAGATGGCCACGCCCAACGTGTACGCCGACTCGATCGAGTGGATGAACCGCAACCTGGAGCGGCGGGACTCGCTGATCCTGTCGCTGCACCCGCACAACGACCGCGGCACCGGCATCGCCGCCGCGGAACTGGGCTACCAGGCGGGCGCCGATCGCATCGAGGGCTGCCTGTTCGGCAACGGTGAGCGCACCGGCAACGTCGACCTGGTCGCGCTGGGACTGAACCTGTTCAGCCAGGGCATCGACCCGCAGCTGGACTTCTCCGACCTCGACGAGATCAAGCGCACCGTCGAGTACTGCAACCAGCTGAAGGTGCACGAACGCAGCCCGTGGGCCGGTGACCTGGTGTTCACCGCGTTCTCCGGAAGCCACCAGGACGCGATCAACAAGGGCCTCGACGCGCTGCGTGACCAGGCCGCCAAGGCGGGTGTGCCGGTGGACGAGCACCCGTGGGAGGTGCCGTACCTGCCGATCGACCCCAAGGACGTCGGCCGCACCTACGAAGCCGTCATCCGGGTGAACTCGCAGTCCGGCAAGGGCGGCATCGCCTACATCATGAAGACCGAGCACCAGCTGGACCTGCCGCGCAGGCTGCAGATCGAGTTCTCCAAGACCATCCAGCGGCACACCGACACCCAGGGCGGCGAGGTGGACCCGCAGACCATATGGCAGGCGTTCGCCTCCGAGTACCTGGAGCCGAACACACCGCTGGAGCTGGTGAGCAAGCACGTACGGGCCAACGGCGACTACGAGCTGAGCGCGACGATCCGGCTGGACGGCGAGGAACAGCAGATCACCGGTCGCGGCAACGGGCCGATCGCGGCGTTCTTCGACGCGCTCGCCACCGTCGGGTTCGACGTGCGGCTGCTGGACTACAGCGAACACACGCTCAGGCCCGGTGACGACTCGAAGGCCGCCTCCTACATCGAATGCGCCATCGACGACAAGGTGTACTGGGGTGTCGGCATCGACTCGTCGATCATCACGGCATCGCTGCGAGCCGTCGTCTCCGCGATCAACCGCGCCCACCGGTGAGGCAATGATCACGGCACCGCGCGCCGGTTGAATCCCGCGCACGGCAGACGACGTTGGATAGTGGTGTGGACGACGTCTCGCTGCTGCTCCTCTTCGCCGTCGCCGTCGTGCCGTTGGTGCCGACGGAGATCGCGCTCATCGGCATGGGGGTCGCCGCCGCGAACGGTGGCGACCCCTTTCCGCTTGTGCTGGCCGTGGCGG
>NZ_DAHVQP010000125.1:0-3006 GCF_027317685.1 Saccharomonospora sp. | reverse complement strand
GCAGCAGCGGCCCCACTCCACCACGCTTCACTGATGCCGAGCACAATGGGGGGAGCATCAGACATGCTCGACGAGCGAGACCTGATTGCTTATGACGAACCCCGCATCTTGGGCGAGGTCTTCCCCGACCGGAATGCCGCTGGCCCCGACCACCGAAAGTGCTCCACGTGCGGGGCCGTCCTGCCCGCTGACCAGCTGACCGTCATCAAGCACCGTCACGCCCGACACGCGAAGGGGCATCTACGAATCTACTGCCCCGGCCACTTCCCCCACGCCAACGAGCGCGTCGTAGGCGGCGTATCCAAATCTGGGGCTCAACCGTCAGGTAGGTCGCGCCCGCTCGATGGGAACTTGATCGACACGACGTATGACTTCCAGACCGACACTCCCCCGGGCAAAGACCCCGACACGCACAGCGACACGCTGCACCGCTACCACCGGGCGCTCTGGAGCAAAGAACTTCCAGACGGGACGTGCTTCGACCTTGCCGATGGAAGGCCGAGAGGAGGTTACCTCGTCCACGAGTCGGACAAGGGACAGTTCTGGCTCAGCAGCGACGCCGTCATCCCCACGTTCCCACACAAGGCAAGTGCCATCGTCGCCATGCTCGATGATGGCGAGTACGAAGCGTTCTGGAACCTGGGCTACACGATCGGCGGGATGATGGTCTGGCCGGGCAACAAGATCGGAAACAAGCAGACGATCAACGGTGCCCGCGGCTTCCACCCACGGATCGCCGACCGGTTCGACCTCACGGTCGAGTGCGTCCGCCGCCACTACGCGGGTCAGCGGAGCCCACTCGGGGAGGTCCTCGCTCGGTACACCGACTTCTTCGCCCTGTTTGGAACCTTCGAAGGGTTCATCGACCACTTCCTCCTCCAGGACCTGCTCGACGGGGGCCGGGTCCGATTCGCAATGCCGTTCGACGAGTTCGCCATGCCGTCAGTGCCGCAGGACCTGGCGACGTACCGCCGCTACATGGAGACGAGCATGGAGTTCCTCCACGCCAGGAACGCCCGTATCGCCGCGTACGCCAAGACTCTTCAGGGGTAAGCACAGGGCTGACCGCATTCTCGTTATGTGAGACCGAGGGCGATGAGCGGGTGGGTGAAGTCGTCGCGTGCCCAGCGGGTGGCTTCGGCGATGTTGGTGAAGCCGAGCAGGCGTAGCGCGCTGATGGCGTGGCTGCGCATGACGGCCAGGATCGAGGGCATGGCGCCGGTCCGGACCCGGCAGCGATCCTCACCCAATGTCACATCGCGGACGTAATGATCGCGGTTTTCGATCGACCACTCGCCCCGGGCGAGTTCGGCCAGACGGCGGGGTCCGGCCTTGCCGGCGGGCAGGCTGGTGACACCGAGCACGGCCTGGCACGACAGCGGCCCGCCGGTCAGGTCCAGGAAGTGACGCTCGATCAGGAACACCTGTTTGACGTGGGGAAACCTGATGCCCTTGGGTGCCGGCATCACCTGGATGGTACGGATCTCCTGACGGCCGTGGCCGCGATCGTAGGTCATCCACCCGATCGGCACCTCAGCCCAAGGCAGGGCATCGAGCCGGTCGAACAACCCCGGCTGGTTGCCGCCCACGGGCAGAACGAAGTGCGCGCCCCGGCGATGCAGGTAGCGGGCGTGTTCACGCTGGGTGTGCATCATGTCGGCGCTGATCACCATGTTGCCGATGTCGCCGATCTGGTCCAGCAGCGGGATGAACGCGGTGATCTCGTTGTGCTTGCCGTTCACGTCGAACTGGGCGAGGGCGATACCCTCCTGGGCGAGCATCGCGCCCAGACGATGCCGGGCACGGCGACCGCGCCCGTCGGCGGTGCCGCGCTGGGACTTGCCGTCCACGGTCACCGGTACCAGCTCATCGGGGTCGTCGTACAGCGCGGGCAGCCGCGCCGCCTGGTAGCGGGCGTAGGCCGCATCCACCTCGGCGGTGTCCAGCCGCTCCAGCACCCGGCATACCGTGTCGGGGTGCGGAGCCTCATACCGGCCGGTCCGGGGACTGCGACGTGCCCCGGCCTCGGCGAGCACGTGCTGGGGCGCCGCGCCGATCCAGTGCCGGATCGCCGCGAACCCGGTCGCACCCGACACCACCGCGGCCTGCACCAACCCCAAGATCGCCACCAGCGAGTGGCGGCGTCCCCGCCGATCACGCGGATCGGTGATCTGGGCCCACACCTCCCGCAGGTCAAAGACCTCGGTTTGGACCCCGGGCTCCTCCCGTCCCTGGAATCTCGCGAGAACGGCGGCGATGGCCAACACGGACGCGGGCGCGGGCATAGGCGTGGGAGACTGTACCGACAACGAAGCTCCTGCTGGACAAGGTGATCTCGACAATCCCTTGATCTACAGGAGCTTCGTTGCTTCCGGGCCCGGCTTCACAGATCACCGCCAACACGTGATCTCCCACATCAGACCAACTCGGCAGCCCTCACCGTCTCAGCATCCGAGAATGCGGTCAGCCCTGCCCTTCTTGGGGTCAGGGGTGGGCATCCTGGACTGAATATGGTGCAGTCCACCCCACACAACCCTGATGTTCTTTGAGTCGCTAGTATCGATCCAGTCCTTTGCGGCTGCCGTGTTGCGGAGGGTGGTGTCGGGCTGCGAGGGCGGCGTCCAGTTGCAAGCCAGGTATACGGCAAGCACGTGGCCGACCGTGATTCCTTCGACACCCATGACACTCTCTAGGTAGTAGCAGGCAACGAGGTTCTTCTCGTACATAGTCCTCGGCTGCTTTTCCGCGACGAAGTCGGCCAGTTACGGCAGCTGTAGATCGTGGCTGTGGGGATGTTGCTGCTGGTCGGCGGGGCGGCCGGGGGTGATCACGATCGGGTGGAGTGCCGGACATGCGAGACGGCCGCCGTGATCGTTGCTTCGTGTGACAAAAGTAAAGAACCCGGCGGCCGTCCGGGGCACGATAGCGCATGCCGATGATGAGCGCCGGGCGGGTTTCCTGGACGCGGTGATGGCCCGGATCGCGGGATGTTTCCGCAGGTGTGAG